>JBIIPY010000053.1:0-19109 GCA_044342365.1 Ferruginibacter sp.
CAGATCAAATCCGGCTCAGGTATTTCTCCCAAACCCGAGTATGCCATTTTTACGGGGCGACATTTTACTTCTTGTGCTGTAATACCGATTGGACAAACAATATAGTCCAATATCGGCTATCGCCTCATTGTACTATTTGTTTGATACCATCGGCATTTACCACTGCAAGATTTATAAAATATTGGCATATTCTATAAATCACATTGGTATAACAACAGAGAAATTTATGTTTGAATAAAGCGCCTCATTCGGCTAAGGCAATTTGATGATGGGGTGCTGTAAAAAAATGCGGCGGGCATACCAACCCTGTTTTTTATATTTGTAAAAAAATTGAACCATGCCATCATTCGACATCGTAAGTAAAGTAGATATTCAAACACTCGACAATGCCATCAATGTGGTAAGCAAAGAAATTACCAACAGATTCGATTTTAAGGGGTCGCATGTAGTGATAGAACTCAATAAAAAAGACTTCAAGGTAAATCTAGAGGCCGACAGTGAAATGAAACTTGATCAAATTATCGATGTACTCATCAGCAGAAGCATGAAGCAGGGGCTGGCAGCAGAAGTGTACGACCTCAGCAAAGAACCTTACCCAAGTGGCAAAGTTACCAAGCAGGAAGTTCCCGTACGGAATGGCATCAAGCAGGAGGACGCTAAAAAAATCGTGAAACTCATCAAAGACAGTGGGTTGAAAGTGCAGGTAGCCATCATGGATGACATCATAAGGGTAACCGGTAAAAAGATCGACGATTTGCAGGATGTGATTCAGGCAAGCAAGGCCTGGAATATAGGCATTGCGCTTCAACACGTAAATATGAAGTCTTAAATAGCTGTTTTTTACGCTATAAACCCTATATTTGCACTCTTATTTAACAGAAGTACGGCAAAATCCGTACACAAAATAAAAAAAAATGAAACAAAACGTTCATCCAAAGAATTACAGAACAGTGGTTTTCAAGGACATGAGTAACAATACTACCTTCCTTAGCCGTTCTACTGCCGACACCAAAGAAACCATCGTTTTTGAAGGGGACGGTCAAGAGTACCCAGTTATCAAACTGGAGATATCAAACACTTCACATCCTTTTTATACCGGTAAAAATGTGTTGGTGGATACTGCAGGTCGTATTGACAAGTTCAAAAAACGTTACGAAAAGAAAGCGAAATAATACTGATACAGGCTTCTGCCTTTATCTAAAGTTTGTTTTTCATGGCTATACTTTAAAGTCCTTCCGGTTTTCCGGGAGGATTTTTTTTTGAGTTTATTCCATTCCTTTCAACTGAATGCAGAAAAGGAACCCTTAAATCCTTATTTTTATCTTGTATGAAAATTTATCTCGACGATCATTTATACAGCCCCTTTTTGGCGCCCTTCACTACCACCCGTCACTTGGCGGAAATGAGGGTGGGGATATTGACTATTGCCGAAAAATGGCGAATGTTGACCGATGCGGAGATCGTTTTATGTTCGGGCAAAGAAAAGGTGGAGGATGGATGCATTGTTCCTGCTCATTTAATTCCTACGTTGGCTAATGTAGACTTAATATTAAAAGCGGCTGCACAAAACAATTCTTTTCATTTGATTCCGAACCTCCTGCAGGTGACCATGCCCTGGCACTTGTTTATGCTGAATGCGACCGCCATAATGGAAGATTTTGATATCGTTACAGCAGGCCGAACTTCCGCCCTCATACCAGCCGGAACCCGTGCCATAGCACCTGAACGCATTTTTATAGAACCAGGTGCGCAGGTTTTGATGAGCAGTTTAAATGCCACCGATGGCCCCATATACATAGGCAAAAATGTGATGCTGATGGAAGGGAGTTTAATACGAGGACCCTTTGCTGCTTGTGAAGGTGCCGTGGTAAAAATGGGTGCTACCATTTACAGTGGAACCACGGTGGGTCCCTATTGCGTGGTGGGAGGCGAAATAAAAAATACTATTTTAATGGGTTATAGCAATAAAGCTCACGAGGGTTATTTGGGCGATAGCGTGATAGGCGAATGGTGCAACCTAGGCGCTGGTACCAGCAACAGCAACGTGAAAAATACAGGTGGGTTGGTGAAATACATAACTGGTAAGGATAAAATTGCAGAAATAGCTGGCCAGAAAGCTGGTTTGCTCATGGGCGATTACAGCAGGGCAGCCATCAACACCTCTTTTAATACCGGCACAGTGGTGGGCGTATGCTGCAACATTTTTGGCGAAATGCCTGCGAAATTTGTGAATCATTTTTCGTGGGGGAAAGAACGTTATATCTTTGAAAAAGCTTTGGTGGATATCGCCAATTGGAAAAAGATGAAAGGGCGGGTGCTCAGTGAGGCCGAAATAATTACACTTCAACACATTTATTTATCAACCCAACAGTAATTATTATGCGCAAACAAATAGCAGCAGCCAACTGGAAAATGAACCTTAGTTTGTTACAGGCAGAAGAGTTAACAAAGGCATTGATGGCCACTGATTACCAACTTATCGAACATCAATTGGCTATACTGGCAGTACCATTTCCTTACTTGCTTACTGTAAAACAATTGTTGGATGGGAAACAAGGAATTTTTGTGGCCGCACAAAATTGTTCAGCTAACAAAAACGGTGCATACACCGGTGAAGTGAGTGCAGAAATGTTGCAAAGCATGGGCATCCGGTACGTGGTGATTGGTCATAGTGAACGGAGAGAATACAACCATGAAGACAATGCATTGCTGGCGAAAAAAATTAACATTGCTATGGATCATCATTTGGAAGCTATTTTCTGCTGTGGGGAACCTTTAGAAATCAGAGAAGCCAATACCCAAAATGCGTATGTAGAAAATCAATTGAAAGAAAGTTTGTTTCATTTGTCGACTGATCAAATACGGAATTTCATTATTGCATACGAACCCATTTGGGCTATTGGTACGGGCAAAACTGCTTCCAATGCACAGGCACAGGAAATGCATGCACACATCCGAAAAGTGCTGGCTGATGAATACGGACAAGACATTGCCGATTCAATTTCTATTTTATACGGCGGTAGTGTGAAGGCTGCCAATGCGAATGAAATATTTGCAGAAGCAGATGTAGACGGTGGTTTGGTAGGTGGTGCCAGTTTAATAGCCACCGAATTTGCGGCCATTATCAACAGTTTGAAAAAATAGTTTTGTAACACCCAACAACAGTTTGATATGTTTTTTAAAAAATTATACCAGCATAACAAATTGTTGTTTTTGATATTTGTTTCCTTCCTTTTTGCTTTTGTTTTTCTCAATTACAAATGGGGCGTTGTAGCCACACCTGTTTACCAATACGGAATGTACAGCGGTCCTATGTACCTTAGGGACACGCTGCATTTGATGCAAGTAAACATCAATGGCAAAAAGTTAAACATGGGTAAATACCCTTTTGCATACAAAGATAAAATGCTGGTGATGCCCGACAAGTATTTGAAATCTCTCCATCAAAACAAGGCCATTCAACAATCCTTGCAACGAATATTTACTCCGCTAGGAATGTGGTCATTGTTTAACAGTGATAAGTTTGTACAGCAGGTGCAGCCTCAAATTTTTATGCAATGGTATCGTAACCAGTTACAACGTTTTATACACGAAGAGATTAATTCTATTGAAATACTGCAGCAAGATTATTTACGGCAAGCAACTCATTTGGTTCCTCTAGCAACGCCACAAAAAATTGACGGTCTTGCCTATCCATAAATTACACATAAAACAGCTGGCTTTGTTTTACCTGATTTGTTTTGGGTTGAACCAATGTTGGTTTGTATTTCATGGGCTATACTTTTTAGCTGTGCAACCCATCTTCTTTCTAAATAAATTAGACCTCACTGGCAATCTGTTCATGAGCACTGGATTGCAGCAACTCATTATGAATCATACCTTGGTAAGAGGGTTGTTGGATTTAGGGTTCATGAGTATGCCGTTTGTGCTGTATATGGCGGTGATAAAAGAATGGAAGTTACAAAGAGCTATAGCCATTTTTACAGCATTGTGTGCAATGTTATATGGGTATTTTTTTTCGATAATGAGTTCTATGAGCATTGAAATGTACATTGCTTGGATGCTATTCCCTTTCCTTTTTTCGGGTAAAACAGTAGACGCATTTTATTACCGCTTACATATATTGCGTTATTTATTTGTGTTATTCTTTTTTTCAACTGCTTTGTGGAAAATAAGGGCTGGAGGAATTTTTAACTCCGAGCAGTTTTCTGCCATCTTGTTACAGCAACATTTATCGGTGCTGGTTTCGGCACCCCAATATTGGTTTAGTGAATGGATTTATTGGCTGCTGAATCATCCCCTCGTTTCTTATTCTTTGTACTTATTGGCTACGGCTATTGAATTTGTTTTTGTAATCGGGTTTTTTACCAAAAAATACGATCGTATACTGGCGTTATTGTTGTGTTGTTTTTTGGTGATGGATTATTTTTTGATGGAGATCAACTATTTTTCATGGTTGCCATTTTTAGGTTGTCTCTATTTTTCGCGTTACAAATTATCAGATTCCTGATGTAGGTTATCTTCAAATGGGGTGTTGGATATCTTTCTGTATTGCAGCAACATCAAGATCATGAGTATGCCACAAACAACTGCTCCGCTGGTTACATTCAGCCATATGTTTTTACCCCACCACAAATATTTATGGATGCCCAACAGGAGGATACTTCCCGTTAACCAATAACTCAATAATTGAAACGGGAGTAAATGTTTCATGTTGCTCTTAATCACTTTTGCGGTATGCCATGCATAATAAAAACCCTGCATCCAAGTGGAGAGTACAAAGGCCAAAGCCAATCCAGGTAAACCAGCAAGGGGATAAAGAAAAGCCATTAGAACAATAGCTGCTATTAAATCGTACAATGATCCTTTTAAGATAATGGCTGTTTGCTGGTGCACTTGCAATGCCGCCGTGAAATGAGTGATTCGCAAGGGCAACACAAAAAGTGAAACAAAAAATATGGGTATGGCGGCTTCGTATTTTTCACTAAACAACCAAGTAAACAATTCGCCATGGTAAAACAACAAATAAGCAAAAGATGGAAAAACTACTGCAGACAACAAGAGTGCAGAATGATGCAATGTGCGAAGGATGTTTTGTTTGCTTTTATTGCGCGACATGTCTACCAACATGATACTACCTACTGCACTTAGCATGAGCGCATACACAGGTATACCGTAGGAACCATTAAAATATACTGCAAATTGAGCAACAGAAATCAGCAATAAGATAAACCATTTGTCAACCCATTTAAACAGTACCCCCAATATATCATTTAAACCGAGGAATAGCCATTGCGAACCTATTTTTGGGTCATTTTCTTCGGCTGTTTTTTGTACGAATACTTGGTTGAATGGAAACCACAAAGCCCCAATTTTTACCAGCAAGGCAGTGATGAGGCATATGATCAATGCTTGTAAATGATAAGCAGTATAAAATACCATAAAATGAGCTGCTACAAATAGAAGTTGGTAAACGATGTTCACGATCAATAACTTTTGTTCTTGTTGCGCTCTGATGGCGATGGTTTCTGCAATGATGCTTACCTGTTGTAAAAGCACCATGCCTACAATGAGCCAAAACTCGCCTGTTTGTAAAGGCGATGTGTTAAATAGTAAATAGAGAATGGGAATACTATGCAACAGTAACACGCTGCTGGCAAAAAGCAATCGGTGTGTTTGTATCCATTTTTTGATGCTGCTGATGGGATAGGAGAGCAGCATCAACGGTAAGCCGAACAAGCCGATGACGCTTATTAAATTACTCACCAGCCAAACCAGTTGGTAACGGCCATACTCTTCTACCGACAACCACCTTGCATACCAATACAAAATGAGCAATTGTACCAATAATTTTAAAAAATGACTGGAAATGAGCAGGGATGATCTTTTGCCGAAATGGGCTATTTTATTACTTACAGCCGATTCAACGAATGCCTTATTTGATACCTTCATTTTATTTTTAATTGAAGGTTAAAAAGGGGAGTGATGCTGGTTTTTGTTTCAACAATATGTAACAATAATAAAAGCATGCGTACAACCAACTTTGTTTTGGTGAAAATAAGCCATGTTTATTTTTTTGTTCAAGGTATCGCTTTACCATAAATGTTGGTGGTAGATTTGAACTAAAAAAATCATGGTTGCTCCTTTGGTTTCTGAAAAGGACTTTTGAGCAATGCTACAAAATCTTCATCTTTTTCGTTGGGATAATACCGATCGAGGCCATATTGAATTTGAGCCGGTGCCAGTTTTTTGAAAGTACCCAGCAGTCTGTCCCAGATAGACAATACGGCGCCATAATTACTATCCGTAAAAGGTTGTTTGTAATGGTGATGCACTTTGTGCATGTTGGGCGATACCAAAACCCAGCTAATGACAGCGTCAACTGTTTTTGGCAAACGGATGTTGGCATGAGTAAAGGCTGTAGCTAGTATGAGAACGGTTTGAAAAATCATCACAGCAAACATGGGTGCTCCACTCACAAGGATGCCCAAAAAGAAAAACAACCCTCTTAAAACACTTTCGCCTGGATGATGCCGAAGTCCAGTGGTAACATCTACATTGTTATCGGCATGGTGTATTACGTGGAAGCGCCAAAGCAAGGGCACTTTGTGTTCGGTGATGTGCACCAGCCAGCCTCCAAAAAAATCGAGTACTAAAAATGAAATCAATATGCTGGCGCCTACACCAACGTTGAACCAATGCACCAAGCCAAACTGATTGGCCAAACACCAATCGCTGATTTTGATGATGATGATGGCCAGAAAAGTGTGTATGATGAGGTGCATCAGGGTAAAACTTACATTCACCAATGCATGTTTAACCTTCGTTTTTTTATAGCGTAGTTGCAACAACGGGATAGATCCTTCGATGATCCAGAACAGTAGTAAACCTCCTACTAAAAATGCCATTCGCTGCAGCGGATGTTTTTCGAGGTTGCCAAAATAATCGAGCAATAGTTCCATTGTAAAAAAAAATTTGAATGAAAAGATAGTTATTTTTTTTATGATGAATAGCTTAAAAGTTGATATTGAACCCATAAGCTTACAGAACATTTAAAAAAGTGCAGAACATAGTGTAAAAACAAAAAAAATCTCTTTTTTTAAATCAATAAGATGTTGTTATTACGAGACTGGTTTTTCATAGGATATTGGATTTTAAACAGTGCTCGATGTTTATTCTGGCCCTTTTTTATTTTATACCCTTAATTTTATTCTATGAAAGTGTACTTCATTGCAGGACTGGGAGCTGATTCGAGGGTTTTTAAACATATCCAACTACCAATTGGATACGAAATGGTTTTTCTGCCCTGGTTGAAGCCGGTGCCAAAAGAATCGCTTGCACAGTATTCACTGCGATTGTCGGAAAGCATTGAAGAAAACCAGCCCTTTGTTTTAGCAGGTTTATCAATGGGTGGAATGATTGCTATCGAAATAGCCAAAATAAAAAAGCCTACCGCTACCATTCTTTTCAGCAGTGTAGCTACCTCTCAACAATTACCCAAAAGATTTAGAGTAGCACAAAGTTTGCAATTGCACAAGATGGTGCCTATTGGATTGCTCAAAAATATTTCTGTTTTTAAAAGGGTATTTACTTCCGATACAAAAGAAGACCAGCAGGTTTTGATAGACATGATTAAAGCCTGTGATGCAGCATTTATCCGTTGGGCCATTGGTGCCATCCTCCAATGGAGGAATGAAACCATTCCTTCGCCGCTGTGGCACATTCATGGTACAAAAGATGAGATACTGCCTTTTAAATATGCCCATCCCACCCATGCCATCAACAAAGGAACGCACGTAATGATTTTGAGCAAGGCGGCTGAAATAAATATCATTCTACAATCTGTGCTGGTTTCACCAAATAATGCCAAAAAGATAGAAGGATAAATTGTTAAATGTGAACATGGCTTGTATATAACAGACATAAAATTGGTACATTTATACACATGAAAAAAATGCTCCTTTGGTTGGTCTTTGCCCTTTGTTCTTCTACTATAATGTCTCAAAATATTATGGGTACTTGGCAGGGTAAAATGACGAATGAATTTATTCAAATCAACATCGAACAAAAAGGAAACCTGCTTTGTGGATACAGTTATGATTATATTTTAGATGATAAAAGCAGTCGTTGTATTGCTACTTTTGAAGGGTTGTATGATCCCGAGCGTAAACTCTGGTACATTTACGGACGTCGTTTTATTGAAAACAGTGGAGGTCATGTGTTGATGAAAATGGTTTTTTGGAATGAAGTGGCCGACGGAAAAAATATTTTGAAAGGACGTGTATTTACCTCTTCTCTTTTAGGAGCCATGTTAGATGATGGCGACCCTATAGAAGTGAAGCGTGTGTCATCTAAACCCCAACAATTGGGTAATCTGGTGCCAGCTTGTTTCCCAAAACCAGCGAAACCCATTACCAAAAAGCCAGCTGTGCCTGCTCCAAAGCCATCAGCTCCCGAGAGCGAGCAGCCTGCTGTTCCCAAAAAACCTACACCAGATGTAGTGAATCCTACAGCCCCCAAACCTGTAGTTACACCCCCAAAAGAAAGTACATTGGCTACCAAACCTGTCATTGCAGATGAGCCTGTAAAGCCAATGAAACCAACAGTGGGCGCTTCTCCCAGCATCAGCGATCGTTTGCTGATTCAAAGAATGAATGCCAGAAAACAACAAACACAAAGTAGGCTAGAAATCAGCGTGAACCGCATCAATTTAAAAGTGTACGACAATGGTACCATCGACGATGATACCGTTTCTATCTTTTACAACGGGCGTTTGTTAGTGAGTAAACAACGATTGTCTGAATCTGCCATTGAACTTAACATCGATTTAGACGAAGGAAAAACATTACACGAGTTTACCATGTTTGCAGAAAATCTGGGCAGTATTCCGCCCAATACCGCGCTCATTGTAGTTACTGCTGGCAACAAAAGGTATGAATTGCGATCGAAAGCCAGTCTCGAAGAAAATGCTGTGCTTTTAATTGAATATAAGACAAAATAAAATGGGAAAGAGTCGTTAAGCAGTTCAGTATATCTACACTACAAATATTTACAGGTGAAAAACCTTATTTTTTTCTTACTACTGCTACCTGCCAGCTAAGTCTCAGCAACATTTTTACATGAGTTTTATTGGTGGGGGTACTGCCTACAAGGGAGACTTGGGCAGTCCGGCCTTCCCTTTCGCCAAACCAAATGCTGTTGGAGGAATGGGTATGTTGTTTCAATTAAACAATCGGATGTTCATAGGAAACGATATGTATTTTGAAAAGTGAGTGGTTCTGATGCATTCAACATCAAAACAAAAGACCGTAATCTGATAATCGGATCTTCGATCACCGAATTTTCATTGGCTTTCGAATACATCCTTTTTGATTTGGATGACTATGCTGTTTCGCCTTATTTTTTTCTGGGGGTTGGCACATTCAAATTCAGTGCATATACCTACGATCAAAGTGGCAGACTGATTATGCTGGCAGAATTGGGCACCGAAGGAAAGTGGTTTTACCAAGACCATGAAGATACAAATTACAAGAAATAGCCATTCCTTTTGGTGGTGGTTTGCTGTGGGCATTTTCGCACAATAAACGCATTGCATTGGAACTGGGTATTCGTAAGACCAATACCGACTTTCTAGATGATGTGCTCACCACTTATGTAGATGCCAATTTGTTGGTGCAAAACAAGGGTAGTACTTCTCAAAGGTTGGCTTTCAGGGGCGATGAACTCAACAACAGCCTATCATATCCCAGAGATGGAGCCATTAGAGGCAATCCGAACAACAAAGATTGGTATCTTTTTACCGGGTTGAGTTATAGAGTAATCCTGTAACCCAAGCCCAGACAGCAGTATACAAGTTTAAGCCTATTAAAGCGAAGACGAGTTGCCCGAGTATATTTAAAAAAATGAAAGCCATTATTTGTTTGAAAAAACAATGGCTTTCTTCTTAAAATAATGATACATCTATCTGCTGAGTTCTATTTCATTTTTATTTTTATGAGCGGCCATGAGTTGTTGAGATTTTTGTACCATTTGTAAAAATTCTGCACGGTAACCTTCTTTATCTACACCCAATGCACTATTACCCATTGCTAAAATATTGGGGTAACTAGCATTGCCTTTGAATTCAGAATTCCTCAACAACATACCAAACTCTGCTACGGCAGTGGCAAAACGAAAGTTGGCCGAGGTTCTATCCAATGCAGTCATTTTATCATTCACGGTGTGGGTGATGAGTTGGCTCACTTCGCCATCGGGTGCCTTGTACCTGAATTTGATGGTCATGGTTTCATTGCCGCCATTGTATTTACCTGTAATTCTGGGATTGGTCTGGTATTTAAGTGCATCTACATCCTTGATGAAGTTGCTTTTTACACCCACTGGAATGATTTCGTACATGGCGGTTACTGTGTGGCCACTTCCTAAATCGCCCGCATCTTTTTTATCATCATTAAAATCTTCATTGGCCAATAACCTGTTTTCATAACCCACCAAACGATAGGCTTGTACTTTTGAAGGGTTGAATTCTATCTGCAATTTCACATCTTTGGCGATGGTAAACAAAGTGCCACCAAATTCTTCAATCAACACTTTTTTAGCCTCCGCAATGCCATCGATGTAGGCGTGGTTGCCATTGCCTTTATCGGCAAGTTTTTGCATCTTGCTGTCTTTGTAATTACCCATGCCATAACCCAGTACAGTAAGGAAAACACCAGATGTTCTTTCTTTTTCAATGAGTCGTTCCATTTCATCGTCGCTGCTGGAGCCTATGTTGAAATCGCCGTCACTGCAAAGAATAACGCGGTTGTTGCCATTTTTTGAGAAGTTGGCTCTAGCCGTTTTGTAGGCCAGTTCAATACCTTCGCCACCTGCGGTTGAACCACCTGCGCTCAATTTTTCGAGCGCATCTTTAATGGCTTGTTTGTTGGCGCCACTGGTAGGAGGAAGCACCAATCCTGCTGCACCGGCATATACCACAATAGACACTTTGTCTTGCTCCCGCAACTGATCGATTAACAATTTTAGCGATGCCTTCACCAGTGGTAATTTGTTGGCAGATTGCATAGAGCCAGAAACATCTATCAAAAATACAAGGTTGCTGGCCGGTAGGTTGGTCACGGGTATTTTTTTACCCTGCATACCAATCATCACCAGTTTGTGATTCGGGTTCCAGGGGCTGCTGCTCATTTCTGTAGTGAAAGAAAAAGGCGCTTCGCCTGTAGGCTGCGGATAATCATAGCTAAAATAATTGATCATTTCTTCTATACGCACCGCACCTGCGGGTGGGAGGTTGCCTTCATTCAACATGCGTCGTATATTGCTGTAAGAGGCAGCATCTACGTCTATCGAAAAAGTTGACAGTGGATTGTTGAGCACTTTCAAAAAACCATTTTCCTTGATGTAATCGTAGCTCTCGGTATTAAAAGCTTCATCGTTTTGATAATTGCCGTTTCCAGAAATCATCTTACTTTCCATTTTTGGAGAAGCATAAGTTCTGGCAGATCTTTTTGTTTGATAGGCAGTAGTAACCACTACTTCCGAAAGCGCTGCACTGGAAGGTTTCATCACTACATCCACAATTGAATGACCACTGATGTTGATTTCGATTTTTTCATAACCAACACAAGCAAATACCAATACCGTATTTTGGTCGGGCACTTTAATGGTATACGAACCGTCGGTATTAGTGGATACACCCGTTCTAGCATTTTTGATGTTTACAGAAACATAGGCAATAGGTTTGCCTCTTTCATCTTTTACAATTCCTGTTACATCATATGTTTGTTTCAATGTAAAACCCCATGCAATGGTAAATGGCAGAAGCAGCCAGATTAAATTTTTCATAATAGTAAATTTCAATAGAGGATTCATCAGATTTGAAGATTACACAAATCATCCTGCATTTTTTACATATTTTTGAAAACGTGACTTTTATCAAAACAACAAATACTTCACAATTGCCAGATGAAGATCTGGTAGCTGCTTACAAGGCCAACGGAGATCAGCAGGTATTGTCTGATCTCTACCAGCGTTATATGGAATTGTTGTATGGGGTGTGTTTGAAGTATTTCAAGGATGAAGACAATGCGCGGGATGCAGTGCTAAATATTTATGAAGAGCTTATTAGCAAAGTACGGAAATACGAGATACAGCATTTTAAATCATGGTTGCACCAAGTGGCTAGAAACCATTGTTTGATGAAGTTGCGTTCAGATAAAAAGTTTACCAAAGCTGGTACAGATGTTTCCCTTATGCAAAATGAAGAAGAATTGCATCTGAACGGGGTGTTGGAGAAGGAAGAACACTTTAAACATATGTATTTTTGTTTGCAACAGTTGATTCCTGAACAAAAGCTGGTGGTAGAATTGTTTTACCTCAACGGTAAATGTTACAATGAAATATCAGAAACTACCGGTATCGAATGGAACAAAGTGCGGAGTTTTATACAGAATGGAAGAAGAAATTTAAAAAATTGTATGGATAAACAAATGAGTGAATCTTAATGTCTACAAAAGGTCATCCACATAATGAAACCTGGGGAGCTCCAGATTTTGAGCGCTACTACAAAGGTTCGATGCCCGCTTCGGAGCGGCATGCCCTGGAAAAAGCAGCGCTAGACGATCCTTTTTTACAGGACGCTTTGGATGGTTATGCCTTTGCAGCAGACCCATTGCCCACCCTTGAAAACTTGCGGCATCAATTGCAAGAGACCAACAAACCGGAAGCAAAGCTCGTTTGGTTTAGGCAAAAAAATTTCCAGCGGTTGATAAGGGTGGCCGCCATTTTATTGATCACTGTTGCGCTAACAGTTGTTTTGTTCAACAAGAACGACGAAGAAAACACCACGCTGGCAGACAACACTGGTCAAAATAAAACAGCTGCGCCTGATACAGCAGCAACAAAAGCACCTGCTAACCTTACCGTAACCGCAACGGATAGGGCAGGTAACCAAGTAGAAACCAAACTGCCTTTGTTTAACCAGCCCTCCACCCAGCAGCCTTTGGTGATAGCATCCAATGATGATGCAAAGTCATCTGGTTATAACACAAATGGAAATATGGAAGACAGTTCGCTCAACGATTTGATGGTGGAAAACAGAAAAGCGGAAGCCAAAGAAAAGGTTACACCCCAGCTCAGCACAAACGACCGTGCTGCAGCGCCAACAACAATTCGGATACCTGCTACCATCATTCGTGGTCAAGTAATTAACCAACAAGGAATACCTGTTGCCAATGCCCGCATCAACGACCCCATCAACAACCAGGTGATTGCCACAGATAACAATGGTAATTTTGAATTGAACAACAGTCGCAATACCAACAATGTTGTGGTAGATGTGAACGCAGCGGGTTATTTAGCCACCAATTCAAATTTAAACAACAATGCCAGCAACCGAATCATATTACAAACAGAAATCCAAGCAATAGACGATTCAGAGATTGTTGCAGCAGCCCTTCCTAAAAAGAAGTTTATGGCCAATACTGCAGACAGTATTATCAAAGAAGATTTGCCCGGTTATTTCAATATGAACCGCGTAACGCTCATGTCTGTTTCACCATCGGCAGGTTGGGATGCTTACAACGATTTTATTGAAACCAATTTAAAAACTACCAATATCATTGGCAGCAAGGCAAAAGGCAATGTGGTACTAAGCTTCAGCTTAAACGAGATGGGCAAAGCAATAAACATCGTTGTAAAAAAATCACTCGATGCCAGTTGTGATGGAGAAGCCATTCGTTTTATTCAAAATTCTCCCCCATTCAAACGAAACAAACGGCTGGGTAAAATAGAGGCGGTGATTAAATTTTAATCGCTACAATTGTCTCTTCATAATTTCATTGCAACTTTTGTTACAGAGTAGAAAGTACTAAGAACTGATTTTTGCTTTATGAAAAAATCAGCGCAACTTCATTGGGATAAACCTATTTTAGGACAAGACATGTACTACACCCGCCTTGGTTCGCGGCACATGAAACAAAGGGGTCTGCACATTAAATTTTCAAAAGCTGTTTAAAAAATTCTTCCCTTTCGCATGCCGCGGGCTTTGTTAATTTTTCTTGATAAAAAGTAACAAAATCCTGTCTGCCGTTAGGTAGATCAAGGGCTGCAGAAAAAATTTGCTCATAAATGTCTCGTCGGGAGTAAAATGAAAAAGTCATAATGGTTGTGCAACACCGAGCTATGTGCGACTTACCAACTAAGTACTTATCCAAACAGGAGTAACATTGTTTTCATTTTTATTACCCTCCTCAACATTTATTTTTTCGCAATTTTTTCTGAGGCCCGGATTTGTCTCCGTAGTGGGTTGATGACATAACATCCTACACTTATTCGCGGCTCAAAAAACTGCTGACTACTCTAATGCTTACTGTTGCCGCCGTCGGGGCTTTGACCCACGGCATATGAGAATTTATTTTTTAACATATTTCTCTATCGCCTGCCGCGGGCTTATGTCTGAACCTTGATTTACTTGATTAAAGGATTTTCTTGATGTTGCAATGACGAAACATCTCTATTTATTCAGCACGGTAAACCATTTTGATACCTGCATCCACGACCCCACCAGGGTCGAATATTGATAGCAATACAGCCCAATGCAACACCCGACCCTGAAGGGGTCGTACAATGCCCTGCTTTTTGCCAGGTAACAGCCAACAATATATCCGACCTCCTCCCTCAACAGAAACACAACTAAGCAACAATTCCCGTATTTTTACCGCCTAAAAGAAGTAAAAGCTTACATGAAGAACATCCGCAATTTTTGTATTATTGCCCATATCGACCACGGTAAAAGTACCCTGGCAGACAGATTGCTCCAAAGCACCAACACCGTAAGCGACCGCGACATGCAGTCACAAGTGCTAGATGATATGGACCTGGAACGTGAAAAAGGCATTACTATCAAGAGCCACGCCATACAAATTAACTACCCATTCAAGGGCGAACAATATATTCTCAACCTAATAGATACCCCCGGACACGTTGATTTTAGCTACGAAGTAAGTCGTGCTTTGGCCGCCTGCGAAGGTGCCTTGCTGCTGGTAGATGCTACCCAAGGTATCCAGGCGCAAACCATCAGCAACCTATACCTCGCCATCGATAACGATTTAGAGATCATTCCTGTCATCAACAAAATAGACATGGATGGTGCCATGATTCCGGAGGTAAAAGACCAGATCATTGATTTGTTGGGCTGTAAAGAAGAAGATATTTTATTGGCCAGCGGTAAAAGCGGCATCGGCATAGAAGAAATTCTGAAAGCCATCATCGAGCGCATTCCCGCCCCCACCGGCGATCCAAACGCACCACTACAAGCATTGATCTTCGATTCTGTGTTCAACAGTTTCCGAGGCATCATCGTGTACTTCCGCATCTTTAATGGCACACTTAAAAAAGGAGAGAAGGTAAAATTCTTCAGTACCGACAACGTGTACAATGCAGATGAGGTAGGTATTTTGAAGTTGGGAATGGATAAAAAAGACGAAGTACATTGTGGCGACGTAGGTTATATTATTACAGGTATTAAAAATGCCAAAGAAGTAAAAGTAGGAGATACCCTCACCAACGTGGCCAATCCAACCCAATCACGCATCGATGGATTTGAAGAAGTAAAACCCATGGTATTCGCCGGTATATTTCCGGTAGAAACCGATGCGTTTGAAGAATTGCGCGATTGCATGGAGAAACTGCAATTGAACGACGCCTCCCTTACCTTCGAGCTAGAAACTTCGCAGGCACTGGGTTTCGGGTTCCGTTGCGGATTCCTTGGTTTGTTGCACATGGAAATTATTCAGGAGCGTTTAGAGCGGGAGTTCAACCAAACGGTGATTACCACTGTGCCCAACGTAAGCTTCATTGCTTACACCACAAAGGGTGAAGTAATTGATGTGCACAATCCGGCCTCGCTGCCAGATCCCAGTCGCACCGAAAAAATTGAAGAGCCTTACATCAAAGCACAAATCATTACACAGTCAGAATACATCGGCAACATCATGACACTCTGCATCGGTAAAAGAGGCAACCTCATTCACCAAAGTTACCTCACGCCCACCAGGGTAGAGCTCACTTTTGAGATGCCCCTCACAGAGATCGTGTTCGATTTTTATGACAAACTAAAATCACAAACCCGCGGTTACGCATCCTTCGATTATTCGCCCATTGGTTTCAGAGAAAGCGATATTGTGCGCATGGACATCATGTTGAACGGTGAAAAAGTAGATGCCCTCAGTGCGTTGATACATAGAAGTCGCTCACAAGATTTCGGCCGCAAGCTTTGCGAAAAACTAAAAGAATTGCTCACCCGTCAGCAATTCCAAATTGCCATACAAGCTGCCATCGGAGCCAAAGTAATCGCCCGCGAAAACATCAGCGCCATGCGCAAAGATGTAACCGCCAAATGTTACGGTGGTGACATCAGTCGCAAACGCAAACTGTTGGAAAAACAAAAAGAAGGTAAAAAAAGAATGCGCCAAATTGGGAACGTAGAAATTCCGCAGGAAGCCTTCCTAGCGGTGTTGAAGCTCGATTAATTTGGGTATTGCGCTGCTGTAAAATGCATCGGTCTCAACCAATGGTTTGTTTTTTGTTACCAGCGGTGTTTCATTGAGCAGCTTTGGTTGCGTCGCACACTTGTACTTTTTCCTATCCTTCATCTGACCCATGAAGCAGGTTCACAATCATTGATTTTAACATCGCTGCAAGGCGAACAAATGAGCCCAGGCTGTTGGCATTTAAAACATGAAATTTTTTCCGGAATCTACCATACATCAATTAGAATTTGACAAAGTAAAAGAACTGCTTGCAGAGCATTGCAAAACAGAATACGCCAAGGAACTCAGCAAGAACCTACGCATCCACACCAAAAAAGAATTCATAGAACTGGCGCTGCAGCAGGCGCATGAATTCAAAACCATCACCCAAACCGGTTTTTATTTTCCCAACGACTTTTCGGTAAGCATCAGCAGAGAAATCAAGTTGTTGTCTATACCCGGAGCATCGCTCACCGGTGAGCAGTTCATGCTCATACGCCGATTGGCAGAAAACACTTCTGGCATTTTCCGTTGGTTTACAGTTGATACCAGGTTGGCATATCCAGCCCTCACGCGGGTTATTGATAACAGCTACTACGAAAAAAATATCAAGGCATCTATTGAAGCCGTGTTAGACGAAGTAGGTCAGGTGAAAGACGATGCCAGCAAGGAACTGGCCGACATTCGCATGAAGCTCTACCGCAAACGCAATGAGCTCCGCCGCATGTTTGATAAGATCGTGAGCAAACTCAACAAACAAGGTTACCTCGCAGATATAGAAGAAAGTTTTTTAAACGGCAGACGAGTACTAGCCGTATTTGCAGAACAAAAAAGAACCGTAAAAGGGGTGTTGCATGGTGAAAGCGATAGCCGCAGAACCAGCTTCATCGAACCAGAAGAAACCACCGAACTCAACAACGATATTTTTTCGCTCGAGTACGAAGAGCAAAAAGAAGTGTACCGCATTCTACGCCAGCTCACCGACCAGCTCAGTGTATACGCCCCACTCTTAAAAGTGTACCATGATATTGCAGGTCAGTACGATTTTATCAGGGCCAAAGCCAAGCTGGCCATCGATATCAACGGACATTACCCGATGGTAGTAGACAAGGCGCACATCAATCTCATCAACGCTTATCATCCCTTGTTGCTCTTGTACAACCAAAAGCAAAACAAACCCACCATTCCCATTCAATTAAAGTTAGACCACGACAATAGCATCCTCGTCATCAGTGGGCCCAATGCCGGTGGTAAAACCGTTACGCTCAAAACCGTAGGACTGTTGCAAGTGATGTTGCAAGCGGGGCTGTTGGTTTCGGTGAGTCCGGACAGTGAGATGGGCATTTTTAAACAGCTGATGATCCATATTGGCGACACACAGAGTTTAGAGTTTGAGTTGAGTACTTATTCTTCTCACCTCAAAAACATGAAACATTTTATTGAACACGCCAATGGCAAAACGCTTTTCTTTATTGATGAGTTGGGCAGTGGTTCCGATCCCAACCTCGGCGGCGCTTTCGCAGAAGTGATCATGGAAGAGCTCGCCTTCAAACATTCGTTTGGCATTGTAACCACGCATTACCTCAACCTGAAGGTGATGGCCAACAAAGTGAAGGGCATCATCAATGGTGCCATGCAGTTTGATGAAAAGAATTTATTGCCCATGTACAAACTGCAGGTAGGCAAGCCCGGTAGTTCTTACACCTTCAGTATTGCAGAAAGAATTGGGCTCGATAAAAAGCTTATCAACAAAGCGCGGTCACTGGTAGATGAAGAACATTTTAGATTGGATAAATTATTGAACCGCACCGAGCAGGATTTGCAGATCATCGACAAAGAAAAAGACCAGCTCACCAAACTGCTCAAAGAAAACGAAGCCCTCAAAAAGGAGATGCAGCAAGTGCTTGATAAAGAACGTCACCGCCAGGAAACCGAAAAACTGCGGTTGCAAAATCAGGTATCCGAAGAGCGCATTGCGTACATGAAAGACATGGAGCGCCGGCTCAAAGCCATGGTGATAGAGTGGCGCAAGGCCGAAGACAAAGACAGTGTTGTGAAGATGATACACGCCTTGCTCTTTAACCAGAAAGAAAAGTTACAGCAAGACAAGAAGCAGAAAAAGATCAACGAAAAGTTCAGCGAAGTAGAAGGTGATATCAAGGTAGGCGATAAGGTAAAGATGAACAACAACCGCACCGTGGGAATTGTAAAAGAGATCCGTGGCAAGAAGGCCGTATTGCAGGTGGGCGTAGTACCGATTACCGTAGAGTTAAAAGACTTGGTGTTGGTGGTAGATAAGCCGGTGCAGTAAAACCTCATCGCCCGATACAAAAAACACCCGCAGCCCTTCCCAAGCCTACTTTTTCTATAGGTGCATGGCTGTTTTCAACCGATTGAGCCTCATTGTTTTGCCCATTTCAAAAAAACTTCCCCAAAAGGTTTAATAATTTTTTGTTCTAAAAATTTGAACCCTTACTTTTGCCGCGGAGAGCTGGCAGAGTGGTCGATTGCGGCAGTCTTGAAAACTGTTGACTGTTACAGGTCCTGGGGTTCGAATCCCTAGCTCTCCGCTGAAAAAAATAT
>JBIIPY010000054.1:0-19044 GCA_044342365.1 Ferruginibacter sp.
TTTGCGTTTGTTACAAATGTTTCACCCCGATGGGGTTGGTTTTCGTTCGGTTTTCCGTTTGTTACAATTGTTTCAGCCCGATGGGTTTGTTTTCTTTCTTTCCCATCATTTCACCCCGATGGGGTTGGTTTTCGTTCGGTTTGGGTTTGTTACAAATGTTTCACCCCGATGGGGTTGGTTTTCGTTCGGTTTTCCGTTTGTTACAATTGTTTCACCCCGATGGGGTTGGTTCTTTTTCGATTCGCCTTACCATACTTTTTCACCAACAAAGTTTGATGCTCTTGTAATGGTTGTGTTACCATAACATTGTAAGAAAGTGTTTGTTTGGGTAATCGGATGCGTGACTGTAAACTGCTTTTTGTTGTTAATCTCTACTTCTGCTCAAGAATATCATAATGTACTGCACTAACATAGCGATAGATGCCAATGCGGCTACCACATAAGTAAGGGCGGCCCACTTGAGGGCGTCTTGCGCTTTTTCTTTTTCTACAGGGGTGGTGATGTTTGCTGTTTGCAACCACTTTAAGGCTCTGTTAGAAGCATCAAATTCTACCGGAAGTGTTACCACAGAAAACAAAGTGGTTACGGCAAATAGCACGATGCCTGCTAACAATATAGTAGGATTACCTCCACCAAAACCCATCATACCTAATCCGGCAAAAATGATCCACTGAGATAAAGTACTGCTGATTTTAACAGCTGGTACCAGTTTGCTTCTCAGCATCAGCATCGAATAGGCTGTGGCATGTTGCACAGCGTGGCCGCATTCGTGGGCTGAAACCGCAGCCGCTGCCACACTTCTTCCATGAAACACGTCGGTGCTTAGGTTTACAGTTCTATTGGTGGGGTTGTAGTGATCGGAGAGCTGACCTTCAACAGATATTACCTGCACATCATAAATGCTATTATCTCGGAGCATTTTTTCTGCAACCTCTTTTCCACTCATACCACTGCTGGTAGGCACTTCACTGTACTGGGTGAACTTGCTTTTTAAACGGGCCTGTACAATCATTCCGAGTACCATAAAAACTACGGAAATCATTATTATTCCTATTGTCATAGTTGTTGTAGTTTGTTTTGAACATGGTTTAAATTACAAAAAGCGTTCCTTTTAGAAAAACTGACAAAATAGCAAAAAAGAGGATATGCCACAAAAAAACAAAACACTCGTGTATAAAAAAAGAGCGATTGCTCGCTCTTTGTATCAAAAGATTGGTTGTTTATTTGTACTGGGGAATTAAACCGTTAGCCAATTCTACCATCTTCTTTAATCCATCTTCTGGAAGGTTGCCTTTTTTGAATTCGGCGAGAATTTGAGGCAATTTGTTTTCCATTTCTAACAAGAAATGTTCTTCAAATGCTTTTACTTTTCTAACATTTACTTCTTTTATCAACCCTTGTGTACCCAAATAAATGATGGCCACCTGCTTTTCTACGGTGAAGGGTGAGTATTGAGCTTGCTTCAGGATTTCTACGTTTCTTGCACCTTTGTCAATTACATTTTTAGTAGCCGCGTCCAAATCACCACCAAATTTAGAGAATGCTTCCAACTCACGGTATAATGCCTGGTCTAGTTTTAGGGTACCTGCTACTTTTTTCATTGATTTGATTTGTGCGTTACCACCCACACGGCTTACAGATATACCCACGTTGATGGCCGGACGAATACCAGCATTAAAGAGGTTACCTTCCAAGAAGATCTGACCGTCTGTGATCGAAATTACGTTGGTAGGAATATAAGCAGATACGTCACCAGCTTGGGTTTCGATGATAGGCAAAGCGGTCAATGATCCACCACCTTTAACGAGGTGCTTGATAGACGATGGCAAATCGTTCATTTGACGAGCAATCTCATCTTTAGAAACCACTTTAGCAGCTCTTTCTAATAAGCGACTGTGTAAATAAAATACGTCACCTGGGTATGCCTCACGACCTGGCGGACGGCGCAACAATAGGGATACTTCGCGGTATGCTACTGCTTGCTTAGATAAATCATCATAGATGATCAAAGCCGGGCGACCTGTATCGCGGAAGAATTCTCCGATGGCAGCACCCGCAAATGGAGCGTAGAACTGCAACGGAGCTGGCTCAGAAGCAGAAGCTGCCACAATTGTGGTGTACTCCATAGCGCCGTTTTCTTCCAATGTTTTCATGATCCCAGCAATAGTAGAGGCTTTTTGGCCAATGGCTACATATATACAGTATACAGGTTTGCCTGCTGTAAAAAATTCTTTTTGGTTGATGATGGTATCTATCGCAATGGCTGTTTTGCCAGTTTGACGATCGCCGATGATCAACTCACGCTGACCACGACCTACGGGAATCATTGCATCAATGGCTTTGATACCAGTTTGCAGTGGTTCTTTTACCGGTTCACGAAAAATTACACCCGGCGCTTTGCGCTCCAATGGCATTTCGTATAGTTCACCTTGCAAAGGACCTTTACCATCTATGGGTTGACCAAGTGTATTGATTACCCTTCCACACATACCTTCCCCTACTTTAATAGAAGCGATTTGGTTGGTACGCTTAACTTTATCACCTTCTTTGATTTCGGCACTGTCGCCCATCAACACCACCCCTACATTGTCTTCTTCCAAATTGAGTGCAATGGCTTTTACACCATTGTCGAATTCTACCAGTTCTCCAGAGCGTACGTTGTTTAAACCGTACACACGGGCTATACCATCACCCACTTGCAATACTGTTCCTACTTCTTCCAAATCGGCAGAAGCGTTAAAATTGCTTAATTGCTGGCGAAGGATCGCCGAAATTTCATCTGGTTTAATTTCTACCATAAAAATTTATATTTATTGATTAGGCCTACTGAAAACCAAACTGGAACTGCATTTCGTAAATTAAAATGGTTCCCTTTTCGGGTTGTCAGTTTAAGGCGTCTGTTTTGAGGCTGCAAAGGTAAGAGATGATTGTAAGAACGGCAAAAAAAACCGTAAGTATAGCCGTCCATTTAGATATTTTTTTATGAGTTGCCCTTACATTTTGAGGAAACGTGGCCAAAGGGCGTTTTGTTTAGCCAAAAAAAAAAGATTTTAGATTAGCTATCTCAAAATTTCGTGCATGTTGACAATAATCGTAATTTCCCGCAGAATTTAAAAGTGATACCGAATCTTTATCCAAAAAGCGGCTTGTACCTTTAAACCAAAACTTAATTTTTCATTCCACTCTGTAGTTGACCGGTTATTAATCATCCCCGGAATAATGACGAGAAAAGCTAACAAACATCAAATGAAGAAAATTTTTCTGTTTTTTGTATCCATAATGGTGGTTACAGGATCTTTTGCCCAAAAAATTGATGCCGCTTCGGCATTAAAGATTGTAGCTAGCAACAGTGCTGGCATTGGCCTTTCCGGCACAGACCTTCAGCAATCTATTGTAAGTGATGCCTATTACAACAAAACTGCCGGCACACAAATGATTTACCTTCAGCAAAGCTACCATGGCATTCCTGTGTACAATCAAATTCAAACCCTGGCATTTAAAAACGGTGTGTTGGTTTCCAATGCAGGAAGCAGGTTACGGAATTTAGATAGCAAATTAGCCACTGCTAACAAAACACCTTCCATCACAGCAGAAACTGCCATCAGAACCGCTTTTGCCAATAAAAAAATCAGTAGCAATACTGCACTGGTGGGCTCTAAAATGGCAGACAGGCAACGGTACGATTTTGGAAAACTGGATGTTACCCATGAAAAAGTGACGGCTGAACTTATTTGGATACCTCTTAATGATGGGAAATCTCTTCAACTGGCTTGGCAGGTATTTTTTGCGCCAACAAGCAGCAGCGATTACTGGCTTTTAAGTGTAGATGCTGCCACCAATCAGGTTATTCATGAATTGAACCTTACGGTATTCTGCAATTTTGACCACAGCGATAACCATACACATGATGGCAACTGTGAAAAAAATACTGCTGCTCCTGCAATAAAAAATCTAAACTTTACTTTAAAGCCAACCAAAACATCTTTAAGCCCCCTCATTATAAATGGTGCTTCTTACAGGGTTGTTCCTTATCCCGCCGAAAGTCCAACCCACGCAGGTGGTGCACCAGATCTTCGCACCAATCCATGGACACTTTCTCCAGGTAATGCTACCAGTTTGAAATGGCACAGTGATGGTACAAATGACTTTAATTATACCAGAGGCAACAATGTATGGGCATATCATGATAGGAGCAACCAAAATACCCCTGATCAAAACAGGTCTGCTATAAGCACGACAGGACCCGATCCACTCACCTTTAATTTTGTGCCAGATTTCACGGTAACACCTATTCAAACAACTCCGATAGAAAATCAGCAATTTAATATTACCAACCTTTTTTATTGGAACAATATCATTCATGATCTGATGTACCAATATGGTTTGGATGAAGTGTCTGGAAACTTCCAATTTAACAATCAGGGAAGAGGTGGAGCAGGTAACGACGCTGTTCGTGCAGAAGCACAGGATGGTGGTGGTACAAACAACGCCAACTTTTCCACACCCGCTGATGGAGGTAGTGGCCGTATGCAGATGTACCTTTGGAACGGAAATCCTCAAAAGGATGGAGACGTTGATAATGGCATCATTGTACATGAATTTGGTCATGGCATCAGCAATCGACTTGCAGGTGGACCCGCACAGGTAGGTTGCGTTTCTAATGCAGAACAAATGGGAGAAGGCTGGAGCGATTATTATGGCTTGATGGCAACACAAGACTGGGCCAACTCATTGCTTACAGACGGTTTTAACAAACCAAGAGGAATAGGTACTTATGCAGTGAACCAGCCCCCAACTGGCCTGGGCATTCGCTCACAACGTTATTCTACCAACTTTGCTGTTAACAACAGAACCTATGGTGCGTCAATACCAGGCACAGGCCAACAACACAGCAGAGGTGAAATTTGGTGTGCTACTCTTTGGGATATGACTTGGAATATCATCAACCAAGTAGGCAGTATCAATCCTGATTTGTTCAATGCAACCGGAATTGGTGGAAACAGCATTGCTATGAAACTCGTAACAGAGGGTTTAAAATTACAACCTTGTAATTCAGGTTTTATAGACGGTAGAAATGGCATACTTCAGGCAGATCAAATATTGTACAACGGTGCCTATCGTTGTGCCATCATGACAGCTTTTGCCAGAAGGGGGATGGGCTTTGATGCATTACAAGGTTCTGCTAATGCAACCAATGATCAAACACCTGGTTTTTCGACCGTAGAAAGTGTACTTGCTCTTACGCAGAATGTTACCCAACAACTTGAAGGCTTGAACATCACCTATACCAACAGGGTAACTTCGGGCACTTGTAGCGGTCTTGTAAACTACCTGTTAACAGACACTCTTCCAAACAACGTTACCTATGTTTCTGGTGGCACATACAATGCAGGGAACCGTGTAGTGAGCTTCCCAGTTAATATTGCTGCAGGACAAACACAAAGTTTTGTTTTCACGGTGCAGGTTAACAATGGCAGTTGGTTCCCATCTGTTGATTTGATAAACGAAACGGTGACAACAACTACTATACCGGCAACCTGGACTACCAGTTCTATCAATAGCATCAATTTCACGGTTTCACAGGCTCAATCCCAAAGTGCACCCAATGCATTTTTTGGTGTAAACGCCAATATCGCGGCAGATTACAGCTTGGCTACCAGCAACAACGTGGCTTTAGGAGCAGCGCCTCCGGTACTTAGCTTCTGGCACAACTACAACACCGAAGATGGTTGGGATGGAGGAGTGGTAGAAATCAGTATTGATAATGGGACAACTTGGTCTGATCTAGGTTCTTTGATGACAGAAAATGGCTACAATGGTTCAATGGGAACCGGCAGCAATAACCCAATAGGTGGAAGAGCTGCCTTTACTGGTAACAGCAATGGTTTTAGAAAAACCAGTATCAACCTTTCCTCATTTGCCAATCAAAATGCGAGGTTCCGCTTTAGAGCAGGATCTGATGACAACACTGCAATTGTTGGATGGTACATCGATGATATTTTGCTCCAAACTAGACCAGTAGTGAACATGCGTACCAGTTTGTTCAATGGTTCAGGAGTAAGGGTAAACACAAGAGATACAGTAACTACCATTATTCAAAACATAGGTTGCACTGCAGTGGCTATCAATACCCAACCCAACAACACCAGCGCGTGTGTGGGAACCAATACCAGTTTTAGTGTTACCGCTACTGGAAGCAATATTGCCTACCAATGGCAGTTGAGCACAAATGGGGGCACAACTTGGAACAACGTAGCGGGTGCCACAACAGCAACGCTGAATTTAACTGCTGTAACCAATACACAAAACAACTATCAATACAGAGTGATTGTTAGCAATGCTTGCCCCTCTACTGTTACCTCTAACCCTGCTACCTTATCGGTTACCAATTCGGCCACCGTTACCAGCAATCCAACAGCTGTTGCGGTTTGTTTGAATGCCAATGCAAGCTTTAGTGTAGCGGCTACCGGTAGCAATCTTAGTTATCAATGGCAGGTAAGCAGCGACAATGGCAACACTTTTACCAATATTGCAGGTGCTACCAATCCAACACTAGCACTTACCAACGTGGCGGCTTCTCAAAACAACAACCAATACAGAGCAGTAGTGTTTAGTTGCGGACCAACAGGAACCAATTCTGCTGCAGCAACATTGTCTATTACCAACCCTGCAAATATTACTGCTCAGCCAGCTAGCTTAACCGTTTGCCCTGGTAGCAATGTATCTTTTGCTGTGGCTGTAAATGGTACCAACCTCAATTACCAATGGCAGGTAAGCAACAACGGAGGTACCAGTTTCGACAATATTCCTGGCGCCATCAATAGTAGCATCAATTTATCTGCTGTAGGTACAGCCATTAATGGCTATCAATATAGAGTAATTATCAATGGTACTTGTACCGTTAATCTTACTTCTGCAGCAGCAACCCTAAATGTGAACACTCCGGTTACCATTCAAACACAGCCCGCTAGCACAGCAGGTTGTGCTGGCGCTTCGGTTAATTTAAATGTAGGTGCTACGGGCACAGCGTTGACCTACCAATGGCAAGTAAGCATCAATGGAGGACCTTACGTTAACCTAAACAATGCAGCACCCTACAGTGGTGTTACCACGGCAGTTTTGAGTATTGCTGGCATCAACACTACCATGAATGGATACAATTTCAGGGCAGTGGTTACCGGGGCTCCATGCGGCGCAGTAAACAGCAATGGGGCTTCACTTATTGTAAATGCATTGCCAAATGCAGTATTGGTAGCAGCTGAGTACAATAGAATCAATCCTTCGGTACCAACTACCTTGTTTACAACAGTAAGCCCTGTTGGCACATACACTTACCAATGGTTCAGAAATGGTAACCTGGTTACCGGAGTTACTGCTAGCAGCTATCCAATGGATGTTGACAAACTAGGCGCCTATACGGTTACTGCAACCGACGTAAATGGGTGTAGGATCACTTCAAACCTCGTAAATGTGAGCGACTCTGCTAGCAACCAGTTGTTCATTTATTCAAACCCGAACAATGGAGTATTCCAGGTGAGGTATTTCAATGGTTCTAGCAGTAACGAACAACGTATTTTAACAGTGTACGATTCAAAAGGAGCTAGAGTGTACAGTAAACAATATACTGCCGCTCCCATCTACGATAGAATGGATGTGGATATTAGAAATGCAGCAACCGGTGTTTACACAGTTGATCTAAAAACTGTACAGGGCTTGCGCCTGGCATCAGGGTCTGTTATCATTCAGAAATAACCTTTTATCAAATACAAAAAAACCGGCTCTTGATGGGCCGGTTTTTTTATTAACTAGATAAATGGAATAGCAGCCATTAAATGTGGGTGTTTTATACATCTTTATAATTCCTACTGAATGATCTTTATTGCGCTTTGATAATGAGGTGATAAATGTTAATTTTATTCTTATTCATAAAAATCCAACAGCAACACCGATGATAGAAGCCGTGAACAACAAAGTAAGACTGGTATCCTACTTAAAAGTGAGACAGGCCATTGGTGTATTGGCCATCATGATGCCTATTATATTGGTATTGAATTCCTGGTATTGTGGCACTGCTATCAAACCCTCTATCAGCCATTATTACTATACCAACATGGGTGACGTTTTTGTAGGATTGCTGTTTGGTATGGCTGTGTTTTTGTTCACCTATAAAGGGTATGAAAAAAAGGATGATTTCATTACCAATGCTGCATCAATAGCAGCCATCTGTATCGCCATTTTTCCTACCAGTTACCATGTAGGGGAACCTTGCGCCGAATGTGCTGAGCTTTCTATTTTGAGAAACTACCATGGAGTGATTCACTATATTAGTGCGGCAGTATTTTTTAGTTTACTAGCCATATACACTTTTTGGTTTTTCCCGAAATCAGAAAAAGTAGGTCCTCGTCAAAAAAGCAGGAACATGTTGTACAAGGTTTGTGGGGCTGGGATGATTGTTAGTTTGTTGGTTGTGGTATGGATGGCTAGGTTAGATCGTTCTATTTTTTGGCCCGAATCGAGTTGTATGATTTTATTTGGCATAGCTTGGATAGTAAAGGGGAATATGTTTTTTGCTGCGAAATAATGATAAGTACGTATTATAACAAAAGCCGCATTAAAAAATGCGGCTTTTGAATATTGTAGCGGAATAATTTATACCGATTGGACAAACAATATAGTCCAATATCGGCTATCGCCTCATTGTACTATTAGTTTGATACCATCGGCATTTACTCCCGAAAGCATTCGGGATAAGATTTATAAAATATTGGCATATTCTATAAATCACATTAGTATTATCTAATGTTGTGAATGTAGATATTTTCTGCAAATTGTTTTTTAACATCTTTCAGGTCTCTTAAAACACTGGCGTCTACCAAGGTGCCCCTCATTTCTAGCTTGAATCCACCGATCAGTTCTTCTTTTACGGCGGTTTCTAGTTCTATGTGCTCTATGCCTGCGTCTGATTTCACTTTTGCAAGGATTTCATTTTTCAGGGTTTCGCTCATGGGCACAGCTGTGGTAATTTTTACCTGATGAATTTGTTTCAATTCATTGTATTGTTCAATGAAAGCGCGAACAATTTCCGGCAAATTGCTCTCTCTTGTTTTGCGGGCAAGCAGTTGAATAAATGCATTGGTGAGCGTGCTTATTTTTCCTTCCAAGACAGCCGTGATGATTTTTTCTTTTTTATCAGAATTAATCACCGGACTTTTAAGCAATGTCACAAAATCGGGGTTGGTTTTGCAAATGCCATTCAGCATTTTTATGTCGGCAAAAACTGCATCCAGATTGTTTTGTTCAATGGAGAGATCCAGTAAACTTTTTGCGTATCTGCCTGCTAAACGTGGATTGTTCATAATACAAATGTGATAATGTGATCGTGTACCTAACCAAAGGTTAGTTCATTTTTACATCAGCTGTTAATTGCTTGATGTAATTTTCCTGCTCGTCTTTATTGGCCAGCTCTCTTCTCAGAATTTTTTCGCTTACTTCTATCACCAGGTTACCCACTTGGTTTTTGAGGTCGGTAATGGCAGCCATTTTTTGGTTGACGATAGATGCCTGTGCGTCAGCAATAATTTTTGCGGCCTGTACTTTGGCTTCATTTTTTGCATCATTGATCATTTTGTCTTTGATGTCTTTTGCTTCTTTTAAAATAACCGCTCTTTCTTCGCGTGCTGTGGCCAACAAAGCTTCGTTGTCATTTTTTAATTGTGCCATTTCCAACTTCACTTTTTCTGCGGAAGCAATGGCTTCAGTAATGCCTTGTTCTCTTTCGCCGATGGCTTTCATGATGGGCTTCCATGCAAACTTGCCCAACACAAACAATAAAATTAAAAACGCTATGGTGCTCCAAAACACCAGTCCGATGTCGGGCAATACCAATGGATTTATATCTAACAGCATAATATATAAATTATAAATTGTTTTTTGAATCTAAAAAAAGTTACAGGCTCTCCGCCCTTTGCTTTGAGCCTGTAATAGTTTTATGATGGGTTATTTCCCAAAAGGGCAACCACCACCGCAAACAATGCAACCGCCTCTACGAAAGCCGCAGCTACGATCATGTTCGCACGAATGTCATTAGCAGCTTCGGGCTGGCGAGCGATACCTTCTACAGCACCTTTACCAATTTGACCGATACCGATTCCAGCACCAATCGCGGCTAAACCAGCTCCGATTGCAGCAACACTTCCTACTACCATGTTTGTGAATTTTAATTGTTATAAAAAAAGTTAATCGTTCAATTTAATTAGTATGCATGTTCTTCATGGTGATGTTCTTCAGTGGCCATTCCAATATACATGGCCGCTAACATCGTGAAAATAAATGCTTGTAAAAATGCCACCAGTAATTCAATCATGTTGATGAACACGGCAAATGGTACTGCGATGGCGGATGCAAAAATACTTTTGAAAATGAAAATCAAACAAATCAAACTCAATACGAGGATGTGGCCTGCAGTGATGTTCGCAAACAAACGAATCATTAAGGAGATGGGCTTTGTAAATACCCCCAACAACTCAATGGGTGCCAAAAACAATTTCATGCTCCAGTGCATGCCCGGCATCCAAAAAATGTGCTGCCAGTAATTCTTGTTACCATTGATGTTTACCAGGATAAAGGTGAATACCGCCAGCGTCATGGTAAAGGCAATGTTTCCGCTCACATTGGCGCCACCCGGAAACAGGGGTACCAAACCTAACATGTTGTTGATCCAGATCAAAAAGAAAATGGTTAGCAAAAAAGGCATGTAATTGGCGTAATGCTTTCCAATGTTGGGTTTAGCAATCTCATCTCTTACGAAAAGTATAATGGGTTCCATAAATGATTGCAATCCTTTGGGTGCGGAAATAACACCTGTTTTTTTATACGCTTTTGCAACCGTTAAGAATACCAATAGCAAAATAAACACTGTTAAAAACAAAGAAGCAACGTTTTTGGTTATAGAGAAATCCCATACGTTTTTGGTAGCAGCTTCATCTATTGATCCATCTGCATTCACCACTTTTATTTTACCTTCAAAAGTCTTGTACAAATAATTACCTTGGTAAGCTGCTGGTTCGTGGTGCTCATCTACCAAGTTGTGAGAAGAAAACATTTCTAATCCTTTATCAGAATATAAAATTACTGGCAATGAGATAGAAGTGTGCCCCCATAAGTGCCAGCTGTGGTCATCTTTGATGTGATCGAGAATGGTTTTGGCAACGTCGAACTTCCCTTCTTCCCCACTCGTTTCCTTATTATGCTTGGTATCCTGCCCAAAAGATATATTAGAAAATAACACTATTCCTAGGCTGAAAACCGCTACCAGTAATGATTTGATTCGCTTTTCTGTCATATCCGTTCTCAAATTTGCCGCAAAGATAAGGCGGTAGGGGTGAAATTAAAAAAAAGATAGAAGGAATTTCTTGGCAAATAAGGATCTAAGATCCAATATGGTGGAAAGGCCAAAAATGAAGCATTGTTTGTGAAATAGATATTGTAACAAATGATCTTTTCTGGTATACAATATACCGTATCAGTTCATTACAAAACAGGCTGTGAAATTTGATCTCCCGAAAACTGCATTTGGTAAAGTTGATAGTAAAACCCTTTGTTTTGGAGCAGTTCGTTGTGAGTTCCTATTTCTTTTACTTCCCCTTTATCGAGCACCAATATTTTATCTGCCTTTCGGATGGTGCTGAGTCTATGTGCAATTACAATTGAAGTTCGGCCAGCAATCAGTTTTTCGATGGCATGCTGTATAAGGGCTTCGCTTTCTGTATCGATAGAAGAAGTGGCTTCGTCTAAAATTAAAATGGCGGGATTGTACAACAATGCCCTAATGAAAGACAACAATTGTCTTTGCCCAAGTGATAAAGTGGCACCTCTTTCCATCACATTGTAATCGTAATCACCGGGGAGTTGCATGATAAAATCGTGCATATCTATGAGTTTGGCAGCTTGTTCTACCTGCGCCCTGCAGATGTCTGGATTGCGCAGACTCACATTTTCTAACACAGAACCACTGAATAAAAATACATCCTGCAATACCACGCCAATGCTGCTTCTCAATTGGTGAATGTCGTAGTCTTCAATATTTTTTCCATCAACCAAAATGGCGCCTTTGTTTATTTGGTAGAGCCTGTTAATTAAACTAATAACCGAAGTTTTACCACTGCCTGTATGTCCTACGATTGCCAGTGTTTGTCCGGGCTCTATGCTAAAATTCACATTTTTTAACACGTAGTGCTCATCAATGTAAGCAAAAGAGACATCCTTAAATTCGATGGCGCCTTTTATGGCACTGTAATCATTGTTGGCTGCGGCAGCTGCTCCTACGGTTGATTGAGGAGTAACATCTTCATTGTCTAAAATTTTAAATACCCGTTCGCTGGCAATCATTCCCATTTGCAGCACATTGAATTTATCTGCAATCACTCGCAGCGGCCGAAACAGTAAATTGAGGCATAAAATAAAGGCCGTGATAATACCTCCTGCGTTTGCAGCCGTATCGGCACTTACCATGGCCGCATTGCGGGCTGCCCACCACACCAATAAGCCAATACTTAGTGCACTCACTAATTCTACCACCGGAAAAAATACAGAATAAGCAAAGATGGCTTTTACGTTGGCGTTCCGATGTTGTTTGTTGATGGCAGCAAACTGTGCTTCTTCTCTTATTTCTGAAGCGAAAGCCTGTACCAGTGCCATGCCTGTAATGTGCTCCTGAACAAATGCATTGAGTGCAGTCACTGCATTGCGCACTATAATGAAGGATTTGTTCACGCTTTCTTTGAAGTAATAAGTGGCCACAATCATTAAAGGGAAGGGTGCCAAACAAACGAGTGTGAGCCGCCAATCTACCAAAAACATGTAGGTCAATATAGATGCGATGGACAAAAGGTCTGCAATAATGGGAATGAGGCCATCACTAAAAATATCGTTTACAGATTCTATGTCGTTGATGGTTCTGGTGGTGAGGGTACCAATGGGGGTTTTATCGAATTGGCGAAGATTGAGCTGAACAATTTTTTGATAGGTGCTTACCCGAAGGTCTTTCACAACACTTTGCCCCAACGAAGCGGTGGTAAACGTGAAGAAAAACCTACAGATGGTTTCTACCATCAGCAACAGTAGCTGAATGAGGGTAATCTCGATGATGAAACCACCCGGGCCATCTAAAAAGTTGGAGGCGGCCCTGTCGTTCAAACCATTGTTGATGGTAATTTGAATGAGCAAAGGCCTTATCGGTGCAATAATGGCCAAAAAAATAGCTAGGAAAAGTGAGCTATAAAACTTCCTTTTGTACGGTGCCGCAAATGCAAAAACTCTTTTGAGTAACGAAAAACGAAAGGTCTTTTTTTCAACTACAGGTGAACTCATGTTTACAAAGTTAAGCCAGTTTGCAGCATCCTATTGCATCTTAAACAAATGGCGACCGTAGATTAACTTCCTTCCCCGTCTTCGGTTTTTTTGTGATACGCCTTTAGGAAAATAGCACCCAAATTGCGGTAGGGGGGTATATAATCTTCCCAACTTTCTCTTACATCTCTACTGGGGTCGTTTCCGAAAAGGTCATTCAGCGACTTCCACATGTCTGTCCAGGAGAGCGTTTTGCCAGATAAAAAAGATTGGTTGAGGTAATTCAAAATTGGTTTATTGATATCGCCCTTTCCTATTTCTTTGGTAGAAATTATATGAGCATCTGGGCTTACTTCCAATATTTGGTTTAAGTTTTGAAAACCGCCGCAAGATCCCAATACCACCACTTTTGCGAAAGAGGGCATTCGTTTAATGGTTCCCGGTAGCCAATAGCTGTGGCCTCTGTGCACCACTACCGAAGGCTCCATCTCGTTGGCCATAAGATAACGAGCCAGGTGAACCTGCGCCGAGTCGTCGAGATTTTGGTTATAGTCGAGCGGCTTATTGGCAAACACCCAAACATCGCTTTTATTCGATTTAATTTCTACCCATTCTTTGGTATGCTTAATGGTCCAGTCTTTCGGTGAAAAAGAATTGAGGAAGGGCGGAAAAAATGTTTTGCCATCTTCATCGCCATAAAAAAACACCTGTTGTACAATTCGTCCTTTTTTATCCTGCAATTCTATGTTGGCAATTTCATAAATTGAAGGGATACCTACGGTAGCTGTCAGATCAATTTTGTTACTGGTATCTGCAGATAAAAAAATTGTTTTGAGTAACCCATAAATCAATTTTCCGCGGTCGTTGTTTTCATTGATGCTTTGCTGTTCGTTGTCTTCCACATACGAAAGAATGGATTTCAATAATTTTTTATCGTTGATGCTGCTGTAGGAATCGGCCACATCTACTGCGTCTTCTAAATTACCCGTTTTGTGTAGGTTGGCTACAAAAGCTTTCATCAGTAATTCTGAGTTTTCTTCGGGCATCATTTTTAGAAAGCTATCCAGCTTATTAAAATTAGCAGCCATCTTAATAAACTTCTTGAAGTAGTCGAAATGTACACTTTGCAATAAGGAGTCACCCCTGGGTTTGTTACCCATCAGTTGTACCAATCTAGAAAAACTATGTTTGTAGCTGGATGTATAAATATCAGTTTCACCCATGATGATCATGTAATAAAGATCTTGTATACCTAAGGGCTGTATGGCTTTCATGCGCACCGATAAGTTGCTCACATCGTGTAATTCATTGATGTGTTTTACAAAATGTTGCCATGCTTTTCCTTTGAGTACCTGCCTTAAACTGTTGGCACCAAACATCGCAATCGGTGTATCTTTTGCAGGACCTGCCATGCGTTTGAAATAAGATATTTCCGTTTGAACCAGCATTTTAAAATAGCCAATGCTATCATAAGTATCGGGATCGTCGCCTACAATTTTGCTGATATTGGCAATCGTATTTTTTCCTGTTAACAAATCATCGAGAAAGGGAAAGTACAAAAGCGCGTTAGGTGTTTGGCTTAACTCCGACACCACTTTCACCATGGGATGGTTATTTCGATGAATGAGCTTTCCTTCTTCGCTATTGGTAGACTGCGCAAAAGAATACAATTGAACAGGATTATTTCTACAGGCTTCTACCACCAAACTGTCTGCAAAACTTTCGTTTACATAAGGTCTAATGGTTTTTAAAATATTATCGGGATGTAATGCACAGTATTTCAGGTAAACTAGGTTTTGTGCGGCACTTCCTTCTTTGTAAGCGGAAAAAACATTGGTAAGAATTCTAGCAGTTTCGTAAGGTGCTGCCTCTATTGTTGGCAGCATCGATTTTCCTGCTGGCATATCCTTTAAAATGGATTCAAAACTATTGAGTAATGATGGATAAAGCACTGGTTTTATTTCTTTGTTACCCCAACTATTTCTAAAGGAGCGAACCAAGTCTTCTATCAACCTCAGGTAGCGAACCTTGTCGTTATTGGTGATTAATGCCCTGTTGGTTTCAACCCATAGTTGTAATTCATCTGTTTTGCGAAACAAGGCATCTGTAACCTGCAAGTTAATCTCTTCATTTTTGCCTACATGCAATACCATATCCAGTGTACCATCCGCTTTATCGGTAAGTTGTTGTTCCTTGTCTATTTTGTCGTGAAAACCCTGGCGGGCTAATGGTATACTTATAGTATCGAGCATTTGGGCGTAACCCGTTTTTGCAGCAATAAAAAAAGAAATAAATAGTAATAAACCCTTCATAATTATAATTCGAATGGTAAAGATGGTACAAATTTTTTTGATACACACTTATAAGACAACAATATTACGACCAATGATACCTTTTGCTTAACAATTTAATAATATAATAACGTTCTCTTAACGGAGGTTTCCATCAAATTGTTAGCCTACTTTTGCACAACTTCACAAGATATGAGCACCACTAAAAAAATACTGATTGCAGATGATGAGCCAGATATTCTTGAAATATTACAGTTCAACCTGCAACAAGAAGGGTACGAAGTAACCACTGCCAAAAGTGGAGACGATGCCATAGAAAAAGCCAAAAAGACTGAACCAGACCTCATTATCTTAGACATCATGATGCCTGGCAAAAACGGGATTGAAGCATGCAAACAATTGCGTACGATGCCTGCTTTTCAACAAACACTCATCGTATTTTTAACAGCTATGAGCGATGAAGGTACAGAGATACGTGGGTTGGAAACCGGAGCAGACGATTACCTTACCAAGCCTATTAGTCCGAAAGTATTGTTGAGCAAAGTGAATGCACTTTTTAGAAGAATACACAAAGAAACCAGTGAAATTATTCATGTAGGTAACATATCTATCGACAGAGAAAAATACATGGTAAAGCATGAGGGGAACGACGTTGTGCTGGCACGCAAAGAATTTGAGTTACTTGCACTACTTGCCTCCAAACCTGGCAAAGTATTTTTGAGAAATGAAATCCTCAATCAAATATGGGGAACAGAGGTTATAGTAGGTGATCGTACCATTGATGTGCATATCCGTAAAATAAGGCAAAAACTGGGGCTTGATTGTATTACAACTGTAAAAGGTGTGGGGTATAAGTTTGAGTTGTAAATTCGCACTCCGGGTCTTCCGGTTTCATCTATAAACAAACTACAAGTCTTGTAAGAGCATTTTTCTCAGAAGACTACTTTAGCAACATGCCTTCAGGTAAAAACTTTTCACCCCAACAACTAGCGGCCGTTACTGCATTAGCATTGTCTGTGCCCATTGCGTTGGGATTTTTTGCTTTTAAGCCAGTATGGTGGATCGCTGTGTTGTCATTCGTTGTTATCTTCTTGGGTAGCTTTGGTTTGATTCTTTACACGCTACAAACTTTTATTTACAGGAAAATAAAACTGATCTACAAACTGATTTATCAAACAAAAGCTAGTAAAAGAGAAGAGTTTTATTACAAAAATATTTTGCCGCAAAAAAGCATAGACGAAGTGAGAGAGGATGTAGAATCATGGGCTATGCAACGCAAGACAGAGATTGAAATTCTGCAGAAAAATGAAATATTCAGAAGAGAATTTTTGCAGAACCTTAGCCATGAATTAAAGACACCCATTTTTGCCATTCAGGGATATGTAGATACCCTCATTAATGGAGCCATTGATAACCCTTCGGTTAACAGTAAATTCCTAAATAGTACTTCCCGTAATGTAGACAGGCTTGTGAATTTATTAGACGATTTGGATGAAATATCTAAGTTGGAAAGTGGGCAGCAACAACTCAACAAAAGCAGTTTTGTAATACAGGATTTACTGAAAGATGTGTACGAAAGTTTGTTTCTTAAATCGAAAGAAAAAAACATACGTTCTATAATAAAAAAAGGATGCGAGTTTCCAATTAGTGTGTATGCCGACAAAGAAAAAATGAGACAGGTACTCATTAATTTGGTAGACAATGCCATTAAGTACAGCAACAACAATGGCTGCATAGAAGCTAGTTTTTACAATGTAGATGACAACAATGTGCTCATCGAAATTAGTGATGAAGGGGTGGGTATTGCCGATGAACATATACCCCGCATATTTGAAAGATTTTACCGTACCGATCTTGCACGCAGCAGAAAAGAAGGTGGTAGCGGTCTTGGTTTGGCTATCTGTAAACATATAGTTGAAGCTCATGGACAACCCATACATGTACGCAGCAAACAGGATGTAGGCACAACCATCGGGTTTACATTGCCGGCAAAAAACAAGAGTAGTTTATAAGTTCGCCTCCTACTTTAAACACAACCCAACAGCTTCATATCACAATTTCATAACATTAACTTCATATGAAGGTGACGTAACAATTAGACATTCACGGTTGATTATAAGTTATATCATGAAAATACTATACGCGTTACAAGCTACCGGAAATGGTCATATTAGCAGAGCCAACGAAATTTTACCGCTATTAGAAAAAATGGCAGATGTAGATGTACTGCTCAGTGGAACACAGGCAGATGTTGGGCTGCAGCATTTTATAAAATATCGCAAAAAAGGATTGAGTTTCATATTTGGAAAAAAAGGGGGAGTAGACTTGTTGAAGACCTTCCAACAAATGAAAACAAAACGATTTTTAGAGGAAGTAAAATCCATACCAGTTGAGGATTATGATTTTGTGATCAACGACTTCGAACCCCTGAGTGCTTGGGCATGTAAAAATAAAAATGTAACCTGCATCGCATTGAGCCATCAATATGCCGTTATCAGCAAATCGGCCCCAAGGCCAGACAAATACGATCCAATGGCCTGGTTGATTTTGCGTTATTATGCCCCTTGCAGTATGGGCATTGGTTTTCATTTTTCAAGTTATGATGAAACCACTTTTACACCCGTAATCAGGGCAGAAATTAGAAGTGCTTATGTTAGAAACGAAGGCCATTATACGGTGTACCTGCCCGCTTATAGTGATAAAAAAATAATCAAAGAACTCAGTAAACATCCACAAGTACAGTGGCAAATATTCAGCAAACACAGCAGCAGTGGATATGCTGAAGGCAATTGCTGGATAAGACCCATCAACAACCAAGAATTTATCAGCAGTTGTAGCACCAGCGAAGGTGTGTTGTGTGGTGCAGGTTTTGAAACCCCCGCTGAGGCATTGTACATGAAGAAAAAACTGATGGTGGTACCCATGAAAAGCCAGTACGAACAACATTGCAATGCAGCCGCTTTAAAAGAAATGGGTATTCCGGTGTTGAAAAAATTATCAAAAAAGCAGGAAGCCAACATTGCTCAATGGCTTCAAGATTCAGCTATCGTACCCGTAAACTATCCAGATGAGACCTATGTTATTTTGCAGCATGTTCTACGGGCTGGTATGGCAATGAAACAATCTTTATTTCAAAAAGAAACCATTGCCCAATTACCTACCAGCAACATAGATCAAAACGTATTGAAGCAAACCATCGCTTAAAAAGACGATTCCATCAAAATGTTATTGCTACCTATTTAGATTCCCTTTTTACAGGAGAACAGTAATACGCTTTGCGCATACTTTTTATACCAATGTGATTTAAATAATATGCCAATATTTTATAAATCTTATCCCGAATGCTTTCGGGAGTAAATGCCGATGGTATCAAACAAATAGTACAATGAGGCGATAGCCGATATTG
>JBIIPY010000132.1:0-5477 GCA_044342365.1 Ferruginibacter sp.
CGGGAGTAAATGCCGATGGTATCAAACAAATAGTACAATGAGGCGATAGCCGATATTGGACTATATTGTTTGTCCAATCGGTATTAGTTGCAAGGCGTGTGCTGTCTAGTACTAATTCAATACGAATGAATCATTTATTGTTTCGATACCTTAACTTGCAAATAGCTGATTATAAAAAAAAAGTGATACACAACCGATGCTAAAAGAAATCATTATCTCTATACAATCATACATGCATGCTCACCAGTTCATTGTGAAACACCGTATGTGGAAATGGATACTGATTCCAGGTTTAATTTATACATTGTTGTTTATGGGGGGCATTTATTTGTTCTGGATCAGCAGCAACACAGCCATCGAATTTATGCTGGTAAAAACTGGCGCTAAATCATGGTTAGATAAAATGCAGGACAGTTGGATCAATTTATTGTTCATCATCGGCCAGGTAATGCTTCGCTTGGTTTTGTTGTTTTTCTATTTTTCTTTGTTTAAATTTTTATTCCTCATCATTGGTTCGCCACTGTTTGCTTACCTAAGCGAAAAAACAGAAAGCATCATGGGAGGAAAAGACTATCCATTTAATTTCAAACAGTTCACCAAAGACATTGTGAGAGGCATCCGAATTGCATTGAGAAATCTTTTGTGGCAAACCGTATATGTAGTGAGTATTCTTATCCTTTCTTTCATTCCAATAATTGGTTGGATTGCTCCATTGGTAGCCCTACTGGTAGAATGTTATTATTTTGGTTTTTCTATGCTCGATTACAGCAGCGAACGCAACAAATTATCTTCTTCCCAAAGCATTGAATTTATTGGACGCCACAAAGGGCTGGCCATTGGCAACGGAATGATATTTTACATCATGCACCTGCTTCCTTTTGTGGGTTGGCTGTTGGCCCCTAGCTATGCAGTGATAGCAGCCACCATCAGTTTAATGTCTGCTCGAAAAAAACAAGTCATCATCACCTAACATGAGCATCATTTACCTCATACCATGTACTTTGGCAGAAGACGCCACCGCTACCATTCCTGCCTATGTAATGGATGCTGTAAAAAATTGCACCGTCATTTTTGCTGAAAACGAGCGAACGGCCAGAAGATTTTTGAAATCGATGGACAAACAAATCGTGATTGACGACTTTGAGTGGTTCGCCGTTCACAAAGTGGAAGAAGAAGTTTTACATACGTTTCGGCAAAAAATAAAAGAACAAAAAAACATCGCCATCATCAGTGAAGCTGGATGCCCTGGCATAGCAGATCCTGGACAGTTGCTCATTGCAGCAGCACATGAATTAAATTGTTTGGTAAAACCGTTGGTAGGCCCCAGTTCTATTTTACTGTCGCTGATGGCTAGTGGCATGAATGGTCAGCAGTTCGAATTTTTAGGGTACTTACCCATCGATAACGGAGAGCGCATCAAAAAAATAAAAGAATTGGAAGCAGCTTCCGCCAAACAAAACAGTACAAAAATTTTTATTGAAACCCCCTATAGAAATAACCAACTCATGGAGGCATTGGTAAATAATTGTATGCCCGCAACACGGCTCTGCGTAGCAGTAAACATAACTGCTGCAGAGGAAAGCATTAAAACCAGTAGCATCGCACAATGGAAAATAAAAAAGCCGGAGCTACACAAGCTTCCGGCCATCTTTTTATTGTATGCAGGCAAATAATTTACCTGTCTACTTTCTCCATTTTAATGATTTTGTCAACTATATATGGACTAAATCCTCTCCATGGAAGCGTCCCCTTGTACTCTTTATAATGTAGATCAAAATAACTACCACTGTTTTGCATAAGTACATTTGCAATACTGTCGTCTACTACAGAAAATTCAAACTCGTATGATTGAACAGTTCCTGCTGCTTTTGATTTAAAGCCAGATTGTATCAATTTGCCCTCATAGGTTTTAAAGAAATTTCCTTTTTTAACCACATAGTTGAGCTCGCCAGATTTTACCCCTTCCCCAAATACATAAAAAAATTGCCACCAAATGAAAAGGCCAATTGCGAACACTGATATCAATACAAATATTTTCATAAATTTTTTAAACCCATTGGTCAATTTTTTTATTGGCGTGGGCGATGTTTGAAGAGGTTCCATACTTTAGTTTTGATGTTAAAAATAAGGAAAGAAAATTACAATCCGTATTCACTTACCAACCAAATAAGTGCTGCCATGTTGAGGGCACCCAAATCAAGTTCTCTTTTGCTTACCGATTCAAAGTTGTCGGTAGTAGCATGGTGTACATCAAAATAGCGCTGGCTATCGGGTGATAATCCGGCCAATGAAGTTCCCAACTGTTTAAGTGGACCAATATCTGCCCCGCCGCCGCCTTTGGCAAAATCGTATACCCCATATTCTAAAAACAATGGTTTCCATTGTAGCAATTTTTCCATTTTTTCATCGGTTACATCAAAACCAAAACCCCGCGGGGTAAAGCCACCGGCGTCGCTCTCCAACGCAAAAACATGTTTTTCATTGTTATCTTTGGCAGCTTTAAGATAGGCTTGTCCGCCCCTCAACCCATTTTCTTCGTTCATAAACATCGCCGCTCGCACGGTTCTTTTGGGTTGAATACCTAATTTCCTAAATGCCCTTAGTACTTCAATACTTTGAACACACCCAGCACCATCGTCGTGTGCGCCTTCGCAAATATCCCAGCTGTCTAAATGTCCACCCACCGTAATAATTTCTTCTGGATGTGTAGAACCTCGGATCTCGCCTACCACATTGTAAGAAAGGGCATCTGGTAACATCTTACAATTGGTTTTAAAATATGCATCCAGTGACATTCTTTTTTTGAGTTGGATACTCAGCCATTCGGCGTCTTTAGTGCTGATGGCAACTGCTGGAATTTTTGGAAAAGAATCGTTGTAAGCCGTAGCACCTGTATGCGGATATTCGTCTACATTGCTTGCCAATGAGCGAACCATCACGCCGATAGCACCATATTTTGCTGCCTGAGAAGGCCCAGCTCTTCTTCCAATTCCCGATTCGCCGTAAGCCTTAAAAGTGCGTATATAAGCCGGGTTCATGGGAATATTGAAAAATACAATGTTGCCCTTCACTACTTTTTCACCCAACTGTTGCAACTCATCCATACTGTGCACTTCAATTACTTTGCTACGAATACCTGTAGCTGCTGTTCCCACAGAATTGCCCAGTGCTGTTAGCTTAAGTGGATATTTGGTGCCATTGGCCAATTGAATAAAACCAGTTTCTTTGGCCCCCCTCTCCCAATGTGGCACCATACATGGTTGTAAGTACACGGTATCTGCACCGGCCTCTTTCAGCATTTTTGCGGTAGCTTCCACTGCTTTTTGCGCATTGGCAGAACCACTCAAACGGGGACCAATTTTTTTGGTGAGGTACCTAAGGTTCTCATAAGCCGTGCTGTTGTTCATCACCTCCACCGCTATTCGTTTTATTTCTACCGCATCTTTTTCCTGAGCAAATACAACATATTGAGCTGCTAATAGAAATGTAAATAAAAAAAACCTTTTCATCATTGTGCTTGTTTATGAACAAACATAGCATTTTACCTTCAATTCATTTTAATAAATAATGGGGAAGGAAAGCCGTAAATTGCAGTTCCACCAATGGTCAACTTTTAAATCATTAATATGAACATAGCCATCGTTTGCTACCCTACCTTTGGCGGTAGTGGTGTATTGGCAACAGAACTCGGCAAAGCCCTCGCAGATAAAAATCACAACATACATTTTATTACTTACCAACAGCCTGTTCGTTTGGCTGGTTTTCATGCCAACATTTTTTATCATGAAGTACGCGTGCCTACTTATCCCCTATTCGATTATCCTCCGTATGAAACTGCTTTGGCCTCTACCATGGTAGATATTGTTAACAACCACGACATCGATGTATTGCATGTACACTATGCCATTCCTCATGCTGCAGCCGCATACATGGCCAAACAAATTTTGGCCAAACAGCACAAAAAAATTCCTGTCATTACAACTTTGCATGGCACAGACATTACACTGGTGGGCCGCGATAAAACCTATAGCCCCGTTGTAACTTTTTCGATGGAGGAAAGCGATATTTTAACCGCCGTTTCTGAAAACCTTAAAAGTGAAACCTACAAAAACTTCAACATCAAAAAAGAAATTGAAGTCATTTATAATTTTGTAGATGTACAACGGTTTCACAAAAAACCAGTTGATGCCTTTAAAAAATTAATTGCCCCTAATGGTGAAAAAATAATTGTACACGCATCCAATTTTAGAAAAGTAAAAAGAGTAGATGATGTATTGCAAACATTTTTATTGCTGCACAAAACCATTCCTTCTAAATTACTATTGATTGGAGACGGACCAGAGAGAGGACGTATTGAACAGATGACCCGCGATTGCGACTATGGACAGGAAATAAAATTTCTCGGAAAACAAGAGCAAATGGAAGATATTTTACCCATTGCGGATTTGTTTTTATTACCCAGCGAATATGAAAGTTTTGGATTAGCAGCCTTAGAAGCGATGGCCGCAGAAGTGCCCGTTATTTCTACCAATGCAGGTGGTTTACCAGAAATAAATGTAGATGGATACTGCGGTTACATGAGCGATATCGGCGATGTAAAAAGCATGAGTGAGAATGCCATTAAAATATTAGAAAACGAAACCACCTACAAACAGTTTAAACTGAATGCACTGGCACAAGCCCGCAAATTCGACATTAATAATATTGTACCTCAGTATGAAAAATTGTATGAAAGAGTGGTGAAGTAATTACTTTCTTCTCAACCATTTTTCAGGATCAAACTTGTTGTCTTTGTCATCACTCATAAAAAAGTCGACGATGCCAATTCCTTCAAGGTTAGGCGCTACTCTACCTAGTGTCTGTCCTGTACTCACTTCCTGGCCTGGCTTTATGTTTACACCTGTAATATTACTGTAAGAAGTAAAATATTTACCGTGCTGTATAATGACAACTTCCATACCATCTATTGCCACTACGTTAGCAACTAAACCTGCAAAGACAGCTTTTACAGGTGATCCAAGTTCAGCAGAAATAGTTACACATGGATTGACAACATCGCCACCACTGGGTAATTTATTAGGCCCATAATGCATCAAAACATTTCCTTTATCTACCGGCCATGGCAATGAACCCCTATTTTGTTCAAACTTGGCGTTCAAAGCAATTTTAGCATCTGTATTTAGAAGCACATTTTCTGGCGCCAGCTTTTTTGTAGGGGCTGGTGTTGCAACGGTGGGCTTGGTTGGAGATGGTTTATTATCACCGGCTTCTTTGGGTGGGTTTGCTTTTGCCGTAGCTTTGCGTTCATCTTCTTTAGCCTTGGCAATAGCTGCTTTTTTTGCATCTTCCTGCGCTTTTCTAATGGCTGCTGTAATAGCATTGTTCACTTTGGCGACTTGTTTTTTCTTCGCTGCAATTTGATTGTTCAGCGACTTACCCTGCTTTTTTAATTCAGCTACGATCCTATCTTTTTCTTT
>JBIIPY010000055.1:0-18909 GCA_044342365.1 Ferruginibacter sp.
AAACCCCATCGGGGTGAAATGATGGGAAAGAAAGAAAACAAACCCATCGGGCTGAAACAATTGTAACAAACGGAAAACCGAACGAAAACCAACCCCATCGGGGTGAAACATTTGTAACAAACGCAAACCGAACGAAAAGAAACCCCATCGGGGTGAAATGATGGTAAAGAAAGAAAACAAACCCATCGGGCTGAAACAATTGTAACAAACGAAAGCCATCAGAATGATGTGATGATCGCTAACCAGCTTTCAATTACCTTTATAACAGGATTAAGAAAAATAAAATTTATAAAACAACTACAAGATGAATTTTGGAAAAGAGTTTGAGAAATATGCAGTTAAGCATAAAGGCATCAGCAGTAATACCCTCGATGGATACATCAAACACAACATCACCAATCTCACGCCCAACATTATTGAAGAGCGCCCCATGAACGTTGCCGTGATGGATGTTTACAGCCGTTTGATGATGGACAGAATTATTTTTCTGGGTTATCCCATCAGCGATGAAGTAGCCAATATTGTAACTGCTCAGTTATTGTTTTTAGAAAGTACCGATCGTACCAGAGATATTCAGATGTACATTAACAGTCCAGGCGGTTCTGTGTACGCAGGATTGGGCATGTACGACACCATGCAATTCATCACACCAGATATCGCAACTATTTGTACCGGTATCGCCGCCAGCATGGCGCAGGTATTGATGTGTGCAGGAGCACACGGTAAAAGAACTGCGCTCAAACACAGTCGCATCATGATGCACCAACCAAGCGCAGGTGCCATGGGACAGGCAACTGATATCGAAATTACGGTGAACGAAGTACGTAAATTGAAAAAAGAATTGTACGATATCATTTCACAACATACTGGACAACCCGTAGAAAAAATTGCAGAAGATTGTGATCGCGACAAATGGATGACTGCACCAGAAGCAAAAGAATACGGATTGGTAGATGAAGTGTTGCTGATGAATCCTAGAAAAGCAAAAGCACAATAATTTTACCATCAATTATCAATTTCAATCAACACAATTATTTAAACAAATATGAATACGCTGAATAAAAAAATTAGAATGGACGATGATGAGGAAATGCCGGCAATGCCCGACAATCCGATGGAGAAAATGATGAGTGGCTGGATGTTCGATAAAAAATTCATCGAACAACGCAAAGTATTTTTATGGGGTGTGGTAGATGATAAATCTTCCAAAGACATCACAGACAGATTGATGTACTTAGAAGCATTGGATCCAGGAAAAGAAATTACTTTTTACATCAACAGTCCTGGCGGAATGGTTACTAGTGGAATGGTAGTATACGATACGATGCAAATGATTTCTTCACCAGTAAGTACTGTATGCATGGGCATGGCCGCTAGTATGGGAAGTATTTTATTGAGTGGTGGAACAAAGGGTAGAAGATTCATTTACAAACACGGCGAAGTGATGATTCACCAACCAAGTGGTGGTGGACGCGGCACCAGTGCCGATTTGGAAATCATGGCAGTACAAATTAAAAAAACAAAGGAAATGGGCGCCAGAATTCTAGCAGAAAACTGCGGCCAGACCTACGAAAAAGTAATGAAAGATTTCGACAGAGATTATTGGATGGACGCCGCAGAATCTATCAACTACGGCATCGTTGACGGTGTGATGGAAAAGATTTAACAGTATTCAAATATACAATAGGCTGCAAACCACGTTCTAAGTGGTTGCAGCCTTTTTATGTAAAGTTTAATGCATCATTTTGAGCATCGATATTGTCTTGCTTATAGAATCTTAAAAAAGGCATGTACCTTTACAGCCCCAAACAGCCGAAAGGCGAAGATTAAAAAATAAAAATGGCTAAACAACAAGTATTACATTGCTCCTTTTGTGGTCGCAGTAGAGATGAAGTAAAAATTCTCATTGCGGGGCAGGATGGGCATATCTGTGAAAACTGTGTGGAACACGCACAGGAAATTATTTCGCAGGAACTAAGTGCACACATCGAATCTAAACACCCTGCCTCCGGAAACAACAAACTTACCATTCGCAAACCTGCAGAAATTAAAAAGTTTTTGGAAGATTATGTGATTGGGCAGGACGATGCTAAAAAAACATTGGCAGTAGCAGTGTACAATCATTACAAAAGACTCAATTATAAATCAGACAATGATGTAGAAATTGAGAAGAGCAATATCATCATGGTGGGTGAAACAGGTACCGGTAAAACTTTGCTGGCAAAATCAATTGCCCGCATGCTCAATGTGCCCTTTGCCATTGTAGATGCTACTGTATTTACAGAAGCTGGTTATGTGGGAGAAGACGTAGAAAGCATGCTTACCAGATTGTTGCAGGCTTGTAACTACGATGTGCAGGCAGCAGAAAAAGGAATTGTTTTTATTGATGAGATTGATAAGATAGCTCGCAAAAGCGATAACCCTTCCATCACCCGAGATGTAAGTGGCGAAGGGGTACAACAAGGGCTGCTCAAATTGTTAGAAGGAAGTGAAGTGTTGGTTCCACCACAGGGAGGTCGCAAACACCCCGAACAAAAACTCATCAAAGTAAATACCCAAAATATCCTCTTCATTTGTGGAGGCGCTTTTGATGGCATCGATCGCATCATCGCCCGTAGGGTAAATACCAATGCCATCGGCTTCAATGTAAACAAGGAGTTACAAGATTACCAACACAACAACCTGTTGCAATTTGTAAACGCAGTAGATCTGAAACATTTTGGATTGATACCAGAATTGTTGGGTCGTTTGCCAGTAGTTACTTATCTGAATCCTTTAGATGCCGCCACTTTGCGCAGTATTCTTACAGAACCCAAAAACGCGATCATCAAACAGTTTACAAAACTCTTCGAAATTGAAGGCATCCAACTCAGCTTTGAACCACCTGTGTTCGACTTCATGGTAGAAAAAGCATTGGAATACAAACTCGGTGCCCGTGGCTTGCGTAGTATTTGCGAAAGCATTTTAACCGATGCCATGTTTGACCTACCCGGACAAAAAGTGAAAGAATTTGAAGTAACACTCGAATATGCAGAACGCAAATTCAGTGTGAGTAAATTAAGCATGCTCAAAGTAGCTTAATCAAACTATGTATTATTAAAAAAGAGGCAACGCCCCCGGCTGGCTTTTAGCCAACGGGAAAACATTCTTCTCCAATTTTTTATACTCGAAAAGATTTGTCTGCCGCTCGCTGGAAGCGAGGCGGCAATAGTAATATTATTGTTAGGTTGCCGTTCTAATGATATTAGGCAACGCCCCCGGCTGGCTTTTAGCCAACGGGAAATCATTCTTCTCCACCTTTTCTACCCGAAGAGATTTGTACGCCGCTCGCTGAAAGCGAGGCGGCGGAAGGAATTACAATAATATCAAAGAATATATTTGAGTGTCTCTTATACCGATTGGACAAACAATATAGTCCAATATCGGCTACCGCCTCATTGTACTATTTGTTTGATACCATCGGCATTTACTCCCGAAAGCATTCGGGATAAGATTTATAAAATATTGGCATAATTATAAATCACATTGGTATTACAATTTCTTCAAACCCTTTACCGCAGCCTTATCTGCTTCAAAAATACTGATGGCATAACCACCACCCGGTGCGCTGTATTGTTTTAATTTTGATTTGTTGGTCACTACCACTTTACTAATGCTGTACGCCTGTGGATTGTTTTTATAATGTGCACTTTTTTGATCACTGTAAATGGTGGCGATGTACACTTTATCGGAATCCAAGAAATCGAAATTAATAAAGGAGTTGAAACCTTCCTCCCCACATACATTTCCTACAAACCAGTTGTTGGTACCCTTGGCTTTTCTGGCAACGGTGATGTGATGACCAGGTTCAGCTTCTAGGTACTTGCTATCGTCCCAATCAAGCGCTACATCTTTGATAAATTGAAAGGCATCTAAAAACTTGTTGTAGGTTTCTGGCAAATCGGCCGCCATCTGCAGCGGACTGTACATGGTAACATACAAGGCCAATTGGTTGGCGATGGTAGTATTTACATGGCTGTTATTATCTGGATTGTATTTGCTCACATCCATTTCAAAAATGCCGGGGGTGTAATCCATTGGGCCACCCAATAATCGGGTGAAAGGCAGTAGGGTAGTGTGGTTGGGTTTACTGCCACCAAATGCTTGGTACTCGGTACCTCGGGCTGCTTCATTGCCAATAAGATTGGGATAAGTTCTCCAAATGCCGGTAGGTCGTACTGCCTCGTGGGCGTTTACCATAATCTGGTATTTTGCCGCTTTTTCGATGGCGTATTGATAATGGTTGATGATCCACTGGCTGTAATGATTTTCGCCACGGGGTAAAATATTGCCCACGTATCCACTTTTTACAGCATCGTATCCATTGGCTTTCATGAATTGGTAAGCCGTATCCATGTGACGCTCATAGTTGCGTACGGAGGAAGAGGTTTCATGATGCATGATCATTTTAACGCCCTTACTTTTAGCATAGTCGCGAATGGCTACCACATCAAAATCGGGATAAGGTGTTACAAAATCAAAAACAAAATCTTTGCTGTAACCATACCAATCTTCCCAACCCACATTCCATCCTTCTACCAACACCGCGTTAAAACCATGCAGTGCTGCAAAGTCGATGTACTCCTTTACATGCGCTGTGTTGGCGCCATGTTTACCATTGGTTTTTAATTTGGTAAAATCTGTTTTGCCAATTTGTACTGCTGGAATTTCATTGGTATAGGCCCAAGAACTTTTGCCTGTGATCATTTCCCACCATACACCCACGTATTTTACGGGTTTGATCCAGGAAGTATTTTCAATTTTGTTGGGCTCATTCAGGTTGAGGGTCATTTTAGAAGCCAGAATATCTTTGGCATCATCGCTCACAATGATGGTTCTCCATGGGCTACTGCTGGGAGCCTGTATGTATCCTTTATCGCCTTGTACATCTGGTGTAAGCCACGATTCGAAAACCATGTTTTTATCATCCAAGTTCAGGTGCATACATGCGTAATTCATCAATGCCGCTTCATGTAAATTGATGTACAAACCATCAGCAGTTTTCATCATCAGCGATGTTTGTACGCCGGTGGGCGAAAAGCTGGTTTGAGAAAGATTGCCAGTAATGGCAGATTTCATCAACCCCCTGATCTCTGATAATTTGGATGTGGTAAAATCATATTCCTGGGTGTCGTAATCGCCGGGGATCCAAAATGCAGTGTGGTCGCCCGTCATGGCAAACTGTGTTCTTTCTTCTTTGATGACAAAATACGTGAGGTCTTTTTGCTCCGGAAATTCATATCGGAAGCCCAGCCCATCATCAAATAACCGAAAGCGAATGACCAACTCCCGCTTGGTAACAGCCTGGTATAAAGTGACGGCTAACTCATTGTAATGATTGCGAATATTTTTCATTTCGCCCAACACTGGCTGCCAGCTCTCATCAAAGGTAGATTGGCTGGAATTTTTAACCATAAACCTATTCAGCAGCGATACGCTGTCTTTTTTCAGCTGCAGACCCAGTTTGCTGGGTTTTATTACCTCTTTTCCTTTATACATTAGTAGGTAACTGGGCACGCCATTTTCTACGAGGTTAAACTTCATGCTAAGCTGGCCATTGGGAGAGGCCAATTCTTGTGCATACAATATGTAGGTACATAACAGCAATTGAGCAATCAGTAATATTTTCTTCATCCAAAATTTATTTTATGTTTCAAAGATAAAGAATGACACCTACAATAGGAGTTTAACCTGAAATCGGATTCTACATAGCCCATCAATTTTTTGTTGAATTAAATAAGGTTCTGTTAGGTGGTTGAAATATTTCAGTTTATTTTCGCTTCTCAATTCAAAAGTGAAATCACTTTAAACAAACACAACCATGGTAGATGTTATTTTAGGTTTGCAATGGGGCGACGAGGGGAAAGGGAAAATTGTAGATTTTTTCGCCAAAGATTACGACCTGATTGCTCGGTTTCAGGGAGGTCCAAATGCAGGACACACTCTTTATGTTAATGATAAAAAAGTAGTTCTCCACCAAATACCAAGTGGAATTTTTCATGAAGAAAAAATCAACCTCATTGGAAGCGGTGTGGTGTTGGATGCTGTTACACTTAGAAAAGAATGTGCTGCAGTGGCCAGTTTCGGTGTTGACTATAAAAAAAATCTTTTTATCAGCGAACGTACCCATCTCATTTTACCTACGCACCGTGCTTTAGACAAAGCAAGTGAAACATCTAAAGGCCTCGATAAAATTGGAAGTACGCTCAAAGGCATTGGCCCAACCTACATGGATAAAACCGGTAGAAATGGTTTGAGAGTCGGAGATTTACTCGACAAAAATTTTACCAGTCAATACATCAAACTCAGACTAAAACACCAGCGTTTACTCGATAATTTTAATTTTCAGGAAGACATCACTGCTTGGGAAGAAGAGTTTTTTGAAGCGTTGGAATTTTTACGGGAGTTTAAAATAGTAAACGGGGAATATTTCATCAACGATAAAATTGCCGCAGGAAAAAGAGTACTCGCAGAAGGTGCGCAAGGAAGTATGCTGGATGTTGATTTTGGAACCTTCCCATTTGTAACCAGCAGCAGTACCATCAGTGCCGGTGTTTGTTCGGGCCTGGGAATTGCACCACAAAAAATAAATGAAGTCATTGGTATTACCAAAGCTTATTGTACTAGGGTGGGAAGCGGGCCGTTTCCAACAGAGTTGACGGATGAAACCGGCGACTTCTTGAGAAATGCCGGCAACGAATTTGGAAGTACCACCGGCCGTCCAAGAAGATGTGGTTGGATAGATTTGGTTGCACTGCAGTTTGCTTGTATGATAAATGGTGTTACACAGATTGTGATGACAAAGGCAGACATTTTGGATGGATTAGATACGCTCAATGTTTGTAACGGCTATAGGGTAAATGGAGAAGAAAAAAATTATATCCCCTTCCAAATGAACCGCTTAAACATAGAGCCTGTATATAAATCGTTCGAAGGTTGGAAAAAAGACATAACTGGGGTGAAGACCTATGCAGATATGCCGCCCCAAATGAATACCTACATCAACTACCTAAATGATTTCATCAAAGCACCCATTAAATACATCAGCAATGGGCCTGGAAGAGATCAGCTGGTGACGGTGTAAAAAAATAATAGAAAAAAAAGCCAAAATATTTGGCTAATTCAAAATCTCGAAGAAAATTTACAGTATTAATTCTTTTTAGTATGGCCACCAAACCCAACAACGAAAAAAAGACAGTTGCAAATAAAACTGCAATATCAAAAGACGAGGAACCCAAAAAATCCTCTGCAAAATCTGCAGAAGAATATGAGGATGATGATCTGGAAGATGATGAACTGGAGCCAAAAGATTCAGCCAAATCTACTAAAGGGTCGTCTAAAAAGAAAAAATCAGATGATGATGAAGACGAAGACGATGTAGAAGTAGACGACGAGTGGGAAAAATCGGAAGACGATGATTCATGGGATCCCGATTTCGAAGAGTTTGATTTGCCAAAATCTAGCGCTAAAAAAACACCTGGTAAAAAGTCATCTGACGAGGATGATCTGAAGATAGACGAAGACTTTAAAGAATTCGGATTGTTTGATGATATGGATTCAGGTGCTAGTTTTGATGATGACGATGATTTTTAAATTTAATAGTGAAAGCAACCACAGCAACCTTTACCATATTTTCTCCGGAGATTTACAAACAAAAAATGTTGAATTGGGCCAACCAGTTCAACATTTTTTGTTTGTTAGACAACAATCAATACAACAGCGGCCAATCTGCATTTGAATGTTTACTGGCAGCGGGCTGCAAAAGAAGGTTTACTCCCAACAACATCGATACTTTTGGTGCACTGCAACAGTTTCACCAACAGCAACCCAGTTGGTTGTTTGGCCACCTCGGCTACGCACTCAATAACGAAACCGAATCGGTATTCATCACGAAGCCCAACCTCATCGATTTTGGCAAAGTCTTTTTTTTTGAACCTGAAATCTTGATTCGATTAACTGCAAATGAATTGTTCATTGAATCGGACAGCCATGATCCAGCAACCATTTTCGCAGAGCTAGAAGCCTGTTCGTCCATATTGGCAGACCACGGTTTTAAAGGCGTGAATGCAGAACCGTTAATGAGCAAAGATGCCTACATCAAAGCGTTGACAGCGCTGAAACAGCACATAAAGCGGGGTGATTGTTATGAGCTCAATTTTTGTCAATATTTTTTAGCGGAGCATACAACCATTCCACCTGCTTATTTATTTCAGCAGCTGAGTAAATTATCGCCTAACCCTTTTAATGCGTTGTACAAACTAAACGATCAATTTTGTATTTGTGCCAGTCCGGAACGTTACCTAAAAAAAACCGGACAAACCTTGTTGTCACAACCCATCAAAGGAACCATCAGCAGAAACCTACAAAGCACTGTAGAAGATGAGGCCAACAAATTTTTGTTGCTCAACAGCCAAAAAGAAAAAAGTGAAAATGTGATGGTGGTAGATCTGGTTCGAAACGACCTCAGCCGTGTATGTGAAGAAGGATCGGTGTTTGTAGAGGAGCTGTTTGGTATTTACAGTTTTCCGCAGGTGCACCAAATGATCAGTTCGGTAAAAGGTACGTTGAGAAGCGATTTGTATTTTACAGATGCTATCAAAGCAACCTTCCCCATGGGTTCCATGACAGGGGCTCCCAAAAAAAGAGTCATGGAACTCATAGATGTATATGAAACACATGCCAGGGGCCTGTTTTCAGGCGCTATTGGATACATTACTCCTGAAGCCGATTTTGATTTTAACGTAGTCATCAGAAGTATTTTTTACGACCAATCAGCACAAATGGTTTCTTTTTCTGCTGGCGGCGGAATCACTTTTTACAGCGATCCCGAAAAAGAATATGAAGAGAGTTTGTTGAAGGCACAAGCCATTATCAAAGTGTTGAGTGGGGGTTGATGTTTGCTTATGTTTTAAATCTGAGGCAGGCCTGCGGAACCAGTAAATTTTTTTTAGAGTTTTGACCTAATTAAAATATGCTATACCTACGTTTGGCTTTCAGCCTAAGGCGAGTATAAAAAATATCTATTTGCTTCGCAAAATTTATTCTGCCACTAAGACACAAAGGCACAAAGGATTTGCTTCGCAAATATTAGATTCACATCAGTTTGATTAACTAACAAGTTTTTTTATTCCGAAGGATTAAACCTTTGTGCCTTTGTGTCTTAGTGGCTACAATAATACTGCCGAAGGCAGATTAATACTATATAATAAGTGCAGACCGTTAGATCAAAAAATTACTTTTTTTTACGATGGGGGCTTACACCCAAAGGGTAATCATTCTTCTCAACATTTTGTTCTGAAGATACTTTATAAGCTGCTAGCTGGAAGCAAGGCGGCGGCAACCCTTAAATTATTTAAGAGCCTTATGCTACTGAAAATAAAAGCTAAAAAAATCCGCGAAACATTGGTGACCCACTACAATCTTAACTCCCTTTTTTCTTCCCTTTCGGCGTATACCTCGGAGGGTAATTTGTTTTCTGTGTAGGAATATTTGCATCCCCCAGCAACAGTTGTACCGACTCATTTAAGATCTGGTATTTGTTAACCTGAAAGAGCTGCATTTTATCGGCAGGCAAAATTAATTCGTATTGTCCATTGGCAGCCAGTTGTTGATCGAACTGTGGATTGTATCTGTTAAACAGACTGATATCCATACTAAGGCTTTTTGCAATCACCAAGGAGTTGTATTTGCCCGATAATTGCAATGTTTCTGCCCCTTCCATTTCTGCCACACTGAGGCTAGGTTTGTTGCCTGCAGTTGCAGGGGTTCCATTTTTGCCATTACCATAGTAGGTGGTCATGCTGGAATTAAATTCGCTGCTGCTGCCATCACTCGTAACACCCTCCATCACAAAATGAGTGGCGATGAATTTCTTCACATGGTTCCTGCTTTCTTCCGGCAATTGATATTGAAGGGTCCAAAAATTGCGACTTCCACTTCTTTTAATGGCACTGTTTACCCTGCCCGGCCCACCATTGTAAGCTGCAATTACCAACAACCAATCGTTCATTTGTTTGTACAAGGTTAACAGGTATCTGGCAGCAGCATGCGTGCTTTTATAGTAATCGCGGCGTTCATCAAAATGCGCATTCACTACCAAGCCATATTCACGTGCAGTGTAAGGCATAAATTGCCAAGGCCCACCAGCACCTACCCAACTGGTGGCTGCTGTGCTAAGGTTGCTTTCAATTACGGCCAGGTACTTTAACTCTTTAGGCAATCCATACTGTGTAAAAATATTGTCGATAAGATTGAAATAAGGTGTACCCCAAACTTTCATCTTGATCAAACTTTTGCTGTGCGCCTTCAAATAATCTTGCATGTAACTTTCTGCGTACGGATTTACCTGACTGCTATAAGGAAGTTTGGAATTGTAAGCGTATTTAGAAAAAAGATTTTTGAAACCGTATCGGGTGAGCTGACTAAAGTATTGCACTTTGTCTTTCTGGGGTATTTTTTTAGTACGCACAATTTCGTCAATGATGGCGCTCTGTAAGGCAGTATCGGTTTTAATTGTAGCAGTATCAGTAGCCAACACAATCTCTCCTGATGGTACTTGTTGAGCTGGCAGCTTCAATTGCAGCAGTAACGAAATCAACAATATAATGTAGCTGGGTTTCATGTATGTTGCAGTTGCTTCTTGGAAACATATTTTTGTAAGAGCATAGATGATATTTCAAGTAAAGTTAATTCATCTCCTTTGTTCGTCATCACTTGTAGGCCAAAAGGCATGTTATTGCTGTGTGAAAATAGGGGGAGTGATATACCGGCTGTTCCAGTTAAATTAGCTAGAACAGTGTATATATCAGCGAGATACATGGCAATGGGGTCTAACTTGCCTCTGCCCAGATCAAAAGCAGTTTCCGGACTGTTGGGCATTAAAATGGCATCGTAAGATGTAAATAATTGCTCCATTTTGGCTACCAACATCGCCCTAATCTTTTGCGCCTTGCTGAAATAGGCGTCGTAATAACCAGTACTCAGTACAAAAGTGCCCAGCATAATGCGGCGTTTTACTTCCATACCAAAACCTTCGCTGCGGTTGTTTTTGTAAAAATCATCGAGGTCTTCCGGTGTTTTTGGGCTTTGATAGCCATATCTAATACCATCGTAGCGGCTGAGGTTGCTGCTGGCTTCAGCCGTGGTGAGTACATAATATGCGGGAACAATGAAGTCTAACAAATCAAATTCAATTTCATCAACAATATGCCCATCAGCCTTAATCGTAGCAACAAGATTTAAAATTTTTTCCTGAATTTCTTTATCCAACGATGGATGTCTTAATGCTTGTTTGAAATAACAACACCTGAATTTTTTATTGTTGGAAGATGGAATTGGCACAAACCCGTTAGATGGAACTTGTTGCATGGTACTATCCATGGGATCGTGCTGGCTCATGATAGAAAGCAACAAGGCTACATCTGGCAAGTATTTTCCAAAAATTCCGATCTGGTCAAAGGAAGAAGCATAAGCCAACAAACCATATCGGGAAATTTGTCCGTAAGAAGGTTTGATGCCAATGATGCCACAGAAATCAGCAGGCTGCCTCACAGAGCCACCGGTATCGCTTCCCAAACTCAACATACACATATTTGCTTGTACAGCTACTGCGCTTCCGCCCGAAGAACCACCGGGCACCTTGCTGCTATTGATGGCATTGTGTACTTTTCCATACACAGAATTTTCGTTTGTGCTGCCCATCGCAAATTCATCGCAATTGCAATTGCCAATGATGATGGCATCTTCATCTATCAAATGTTGCAATGCAGTGGCGGTATAAATAGACTTAAAATTGTCGAGTATTTTAGAAGCAGCTGTTACCTTGTGGTCTTTGTAACAAATTACGTCTTTGATGGCGATCACCACGCCGTGTAATTTTTTTAGAGGAGCACCCGAAATCCTGTTGGCATCCAACAGTTTTGCTTTCAGCAGGGCTTCTTCTACATACACTTCTACAAACGCATTGAGTGCTGTTTGTTGCATTATTTGATGGAGGTAAAACTGAACCACTTTTTCGCATGAAGTTTCTTGCTGCAACAGCTGTTGATGATAAGTAGCAATTCCTTCAAATAAATACATGTGCGGTTGGGATGGGTTCAATGATATTTTATAAACAAGCCGAAGCAAGTTACACTACTGCTATTACGCAGTGATACTGTAACACACTTCGGCCCAGAAATATTGTTGTTGACTGCTGTTTTACTTTACTTCCTGACTGGATGTAGCAGGCTTTTCTTTCATACCATCTTCAATCTCGCTTTTTACCGAATCTTTGGCGTCTTTAAATTCACGAATTCCTCTACCAACACCACGCATTAATTCAGGTATTTTTTTACCGCCAAACAAAAGCAAGATGGCCAAGATGATAAAAAGCCATTCGGTAGTACCGGGCATACCCATCAAAAAAGTTAGGTTTATCATATTTAAAAACATAGATAAAAATTTAAGTTATAAAGATAGACCATTTAAACCAATTATGGTTTAAGAGGAAGCACCAAATTTTAATTTCACAAAATAATAGTAATACCAATGTGATTTATATAATATGCCAATATTTTATAAATCTTATCCCGAATGCTTTCGGGAGTAAATGCCGATGGTATCAAACAAATAGTACAATGAGGCGGTAGCCGATAATGGACTATATTGTTTGTCCAATCGGTATTCTTTCGGAATCAACCCCTCACTTTACCGCATAAAAAAAGCGGAGAACAATATTCTCCGCTCGTATAAAAAAGTTATAGTTATCATTTTTTAGCCACTGCCATTCTTTTCTCCTTGATACGTGCACTCTTACCACTTCTTTCACGCTGGTAAAACAATTTGGCGCGACGAACACGACCTACCTTGTTAACCGTGATGCTTTCGATGTTGGGAGAAAACACAGGAAACAAACGCTCTACACCTACACCATCACTGATCTTACGAACAGTAAAGGATGCAGTAGCTCCAGTACCCTGACGCTTGATCACATCTCCTTTAAAACTCTGGATACGCTCTTTGGTACCCTCAACAATTCTATAGTTAACGGTGATGTTGTCACCTGCTTTAAATGTCGGAACTGTTGGTATGTTTGTCAACTGCTCATGAACAAATGCTATCGCGTTCATATCTTTTTATTTTTCGGAGGGCAAAGGTAGGGAAAAAGATTACAATTCCAAGTTTAATGGGCAAAGTTTTTACGAATTCACATTTTGCCGTTTAAAATCAAAAAAGCATCCCTGCTTTTACTCCCAATGATTGGAATTTATTTGATTTATTCTGTATTAAAAAAGCGGCGCAACCAAGGTTTCGCCGCCTTATTTATCTTTTTATTACCCTATTAACGGGCAATATTGATGGCTCTTTTTTCTCTGATCACCGTTACTTTGATCTGACCGGGGAAGGTCATCTCGGTCTGTATTTTCTGCGCAATTTCAAAACTGAGTTTGTCGCTATCGGCATCCGATACCTTGTCTGCCTCCACAATCACCCTCAATTCTCTACCAGCTTGTATTGCGTAGGCTTTTTCTACACCATTGTACGCCAAGGCCATGTTTTCAAGATCCTTGATACGCTGGATATACTGCTGCATGATCTCTCTTCTGGCTCCCGGACGTGCACCACTAATGGCATCACAAGCCTGGATGATAGGGGAGATCACATACTGCATTTCCATTTCATCGTGGTGGGCGCCAATGGCATTCACCACCGCTGGGTTCTCACCGTATTTTTCTGCCAGCTTCGCACCCAGCAAAGCGTGACTCAATTCTGTTTCCTCATCTGGCACTTTTCCAATATCGTGCAGCAGACCCGCTCTTTTGGCCAGTTTAGGATTCATCCCCAACTCTGCCGCCATGATGCCGCACAGGTTGGCGGTTTCCCTACTGTGCATCAACAAGTTCTGACCATAAGAAGAACGGAAACGCATTCTGCCCACCATCCTAATCAGTTCTTTGTGCAAACCATGTATACCCAGTTCAATCACGGTTCTTTCGCCAATGTCCATTACCTGGTCGTCTAATTGGCGTTTGGTTTTCTCCACCACTTCTTCGATACGTGCCGGGTGAATGCGTCCGTCGGCCACCAAACGTTGCAGCGATAAACGGGCTATTTCTCTTCGCAACGGGTCAAAGGAAGACAATACGATGGCTTCCGGTGTGTCATCTACGATCAGGTCAACACCCGTGGCCGCTTCAATGGCACGGATATTTCTACCTTCTCTACCAATGATGGAACCCTTTATTTCGTCGCTTTCCAGGTTAAATACAGTGATGGAATTTTCAATAGCCGTTTCAGCTGCTGTACGCTGAATGGTCTGGATCACAATTTTACGTGCTTCCTTATTGGCCTTTAATTTGGCCTCTTCAATAATTTCTTGTTGCAAAGTGAGGGCCTTGCTGTGCGCTTCCTGCTTCAGGCTTTCGATGAGCTGTGCTTTGGCTTCCTCAGCCGACAATCCTGCCACTTTTTCGAGGCGACGAATGTGCTCTTCTTGGTGTTTCTCTAGTTCGGTGCGTTTGATGTTTACTACTTCAATTTGCCTGTTGAGGGTTTCTTTGATGGCCTCGTTTTCTTTTAATTGTTTTTCAAGGTTGCCTTCTTTTGCATTCAAACTCTGCTCTCTTTGTTTGATGCGATTTTCCCCTTCGATAATTTTTTGCGTACGTACCATCACATCCCTGTCAAGGTCTGACTTCATTTGTACGAACTTCTCTTTGGCTTCGAGTTCTTTCTCTTTTTTAAAAGTTTCTGCCCTTAATTGGCTTTCTGAAACGATCTTTTGTGCCTGAATTTCAGCCTCTTGTACCTTTTGCGAGCTGTTCTTGGCAAAAATGATTTTACCCAGGATGACACCGACTATTAGTGCGGCAGCACCTATGATGATGGAAAGTATATCCATTTGAAATTGATGGTTTTAACTGATTCACAATATTGTACGTCCTATCCTTACCCATAATTTGTTGAGTGAGATGGTTAATGAGCGAAGATATGAATTTTGTGTAAAGTTTTGATGCACAAGGTGCGGGATACGCATTTTTGGGTTATTCGAAGGGGGATTTACCCCAAAACATGGTTATCGGCTCTTAAAAAATAGGCCCTCCGGCGTTTAAATCACATAAAAACGATGGCAGATTCTTTGTTCGACCCCTTTAGGGTGGTGTCCTAAACTCGTTGCTGCTATAGATATGTGACCCCGATGGGGTCAAAGCCACTAATTCGAAAAAAAGTTTTTGTTCTGGCTTTTTGCCTGCTCGCCGTGATTCGAACCAGGAGCCCGCCAAACGATAACGCCTCGTTTGGCGGAGGTTCCCTGATTTAACCTTTATACTACTGTAAATTCAGAACTTGTTCCTTGATGCTCAGCATTGATAGCAAAAGACTAGAAACACGATTGTTTGAATTAATATGAATGTTGATTTCGGAGGGTGGGCCTCAGAAAAAATTGCGTTAAGAAAATCAAGAGGAGGGATGTAGAAATGAAATTATTGATACCCAAGCTTGGATATATTGTTAGTTGGTAAGTCGCACATGGCTGGGATATGTACAAATGTTGTGACTTATTTCATTTCACACCCGAATATTGATTTTTACGTGTCCCACAATGAGCGCAGCGAATCGGGAGCTTTTTTTTCTGCAGCCCTTGAATTTTGTTACTTTTTTTCAAGAAAAAGTAAATAAGCCCGCGGCAGGCGATAGAGAGTAATGAACTTGAAATTTTTTGTGAAAAATAAAAAATTAAGAATCAGGGGGCTGCTCGGTAGCCTTTCATCGCCGCTCGCTGAAAGCGAGGCGGCGGCATACTGTAATTACAAAACCTTGTTCAACTCCGCTTCCAACTTCTGCAACCCCTCTACTAACTCCGCCTTTTCATGAGCATTGCCATCATTGGATACCGCTTGGGTAGCGTACCAAATAATGACCATGGCAATATAATCCTGCATGTCCTTGCCCGAAAACTGGGTTTTGAATTCTATGATTTTGTCATTGATGATTTTTACCGTACTGCGAATCACTTCTTCATCCTCCGCCAAGGTTTTGATCCGATAGGTGCGATCGGCAATCACAATATTGATGGGAATGAGCTCTGACATGTTTATTTACTAAGTAAAGAAATACAGTGATCGATGTTTTTAATGTACTGCTGCAATTTCAAATCCAATTCTTTTTTGGCCAACGGATCCATATCAGCTGTAGTGGCTTTTAAAATTAAATTGGTTTGTTTCAATGCCTCCATGCTGCTTTGCTGCTCTTCTAATTTTGCTTGCAAAGATTTGATAGTGGTAGATTTTTTTTCGTTCTCCTGTTGCAACAATTCATACTGCTTCAATAACTGATGCAGCTTTTGTTGTATAAGGTTGATATGGTCTGTAAGTGCCGACAATACTGCTGTTTCTTTCAAGTGATGTTGTATTACTCACAACACCCACGCTTTCATTATTTTCTGATTTCTGCCTGCAATTGTTTTTCGCATGCAGCGATAATTTTGTTCATCATTTCATCTATCTCCGCATCTGTGAGGGTTTTGCTGCTATCCTCAAAAGTGAAGTTCACCGCCATCGATTTTTTGTTGGCACCTAACTTATCACTCTCAAATATATCGAAGAGCCTTGTTTTTTGCAAATAAGACAACTGCAAACCTGCAGCCATTTTTTCTACCTGTACATAAGTGATGGCTTTGTTTACCACCAACGCCAAATCGCGTTGTACCGAAGGAAACTTGCTGATTTCCCGGTAACTGAAACGATTCGATTTTTTGTTGGTCAGCATCTCTTCCCATAACAAATCGGCATACAATACCGGTTGTTTGATGCCGAATTGTTTGTTCACTTTTTCGCTGGTAATGCCTATCCGGCCAATCTCTTTGTTTTTAATGCTCAGGATGGCACCAGTTTCAAAAGTATCATCTGCGTTTGTTTCAAAAAGCACATTGGTAACACCCGTGGCAGCAAATATTTTTTCACATGCCGCTTTCAAAAAATAGAAATCTGCTTTGCTGGCTTTTTCATTCCAACCAGTAGGGTGGCGGTTTCCGGTAACGTATAAGCTCAAATGTTTTACCTCATTGTATTTGCCATCTTCTTCCTTGTGATAGGTATTGCCAAACTCATAGAAACACAGGTCGGTATTTTTTCTGTTGATGTTGTGGGAAATTACTTCCATACCTGTAGGCAACATCGTGGGACGAAGAATGTCTAGCTCTGCACTGAGGTTGTTGATCATTTTCACCGAAGACTGTAAAGTGGCTTCATCAAAATAAGCACTGTTGGTGATGCTGTTGGTGAAGATCTCATAAAACCCAATACCAGTAAGGATATTGGCTACTTTTTCGCGGGTCGCATTGCTGTAAGAACCACTATCATGGCTTGGAGAAATTTGAATCGTAGCAGGAATATCTATATTGTCTAGCCCATCTATCCGCATTATTTCTTCAACCAAATCGGCCGGTAATGTAATATCGGGTTTGCTGTGGGGAACATTTACCCAAAGCTCATCGATGCCTTCTTTCATGATCTCAAAGCCCAATGCTTTCAGTATATTTTTAACCGAATCGCCATGGTAATTTTTACCACTTAATTTTTTAAGATAATGGTATTTCAATCCAATCGAAACTTGTTGTATTGGATTTGGAAATACATCAATAATATCGCTGCTAATTTCTCCTCCACACACTTCTTTAATCAATTCTGCTGCTCTTTTTAAAACAACTATGGTATTGCTGATGTCAACCCCTTTTTCGAAACGGGTGGCCGCATCTGTTCTCAAACCATGATGAACAGAGGATTTTCGAGTAACGGTGTTGTTAAACCATGCACTCTCTAAAAAGATATCGGTGGTATTGCTGGTAACACCACTGTTTTGGCCGCCATAAATACCGGCCATACACATGGGTTCGTCGGCATTACAGATGAGTAGGTCTTCAGCCGTTAATTTTTTTTCTTTGCCATCCAATGTTACGAATGGCGTTCCTTCAGCTACATTTTTTACAATGATCGTATTGCCTTTTATTTTGTGGGCGTCAAAAGCATGCAAGGGCTGGCCGGTTTCATGTAAAATGAAATTGGTGATGTCTACAATATTGTTGATGGGATTGAGCCCAATGGTTTTTAATTTGTTTTTCAACCAGGCTGGACTTTCTTGCACCTCGATGCCGCTGATGCTGATGCCTGCATATCGTCTGCAAGCGTCGCTGTTTTCAATAACCACTTCTATGGGTTTGCCCGGTATATCTGCTTTGAAGCCGTTTTTGAAGGGATGTTTTACGTGCACATCTACTTTATCGTGGTGCGTTAAATAAGCGCAAACATCTTTTGCTACCCCCAAATGGCTCATGGCATCCATGCGGTTGGGTGTAAGGCCTATTTCAAAAATCCCGTCTTCATAAGTTTCAAATAATGAAGCGGCAGGTAAGCCCACCGCGGTTTCTGCTGGAAGAACCATAATGCCGTCGTGACTGCTGCCTACCCCAATTTCGTCTTCGGCGCAAATCATACCGTCGCTTTCTACCCCACGGATCTTTACTTTTTTTAAAGTGAGCGGATCGCCGTTGCTGGGGTAGATGGTGGTTCCTGGAGTAGCCAATATTACTTTTTGGCCGGCTGCAACGTTGGAAGCACCGCAAACCACTTGCAAGGTTTCTTTGCCCGTGTTTACGGCAGTAACTTTAAGTTTGTCTGCATCGGGGTGTGGTTCACAGCTGAGTACTTCGGCAGTGATTAATCCCGCTAAACTGCCTTTGATGCTTTCGTATCGGTGCAAACTTTCCACTTCCAAACCAATGGCAGTGAGGATCTTGCTCAATCTTTCCGGTTCAATCTTCGAAGGCAGGTATTCACTCAGCCAGTTATAAGAAATAGTCATTTGTTCATGTAATTAGGGCAGCAAAGATAG
>JBIIPY010000174.1:0-5411 GCA_044342365.1 Ferruginibacter sp.
ATTACGCCACAGGACCTTGCGCCGGTACACCAACCCCAGGCAATACTATTGCATCTGTTCCTGCTGTTTGTCCTACCAACCCAGTAACCTTAACATTACAAAATGCAACCCTAGGAACTGGTGTTACCTATCAATGGCAGTCTGGCCCATCAGCTACCGGCCCATGGACCAACATTGTAGGAGCTACCAATTCAAGTTATACCACCAGCACATTAGCGGCTACTACTTTCTTCCAAGCTGCAGTTACTTGTAGTGGTAACACTGGAACCTCTACACCTGTGCAGGTTGCTTTGAATCCTCCAAGTGCATGTTATTGTATTCCTGGTAACGCAGATTGTACAGATGGTGACATTATTACCAATGTAACTTTGGGAACATTGAGTAACAATTCAACTTGTGGTACAAACGGTTATACCAATTATACTTCAAATCCGGCTATCACAATTCCAACCATTGTACAAGGTGCTGGTAACCCAATCAGGATTACCGCCGGAACTGGTACTTTCACCCAAAGTGTAGCGGTTTGGATCGATTACGATAAGAGTGGAACTTTTGATGTTTCAGAGTTTACTTTCATAGGAACGGCGGCAACACCTATAGTTAGAAATGGTATCATCAACGTTCCTGCTAACGCTCCATTGGGTCAAACCAGAATGCGTGTAAGAACAAGATTTGCTACTGCTTTAGCAGCTGGTAATGCATGTTTAACTTACACTTTTGGTGAAACAGAAGACTATAACGTAAACATTGTTCCTTGTGTACCAGTAGCTTTAACATCACAACCTACCAACGCTTCTGTAACATGTGCCAACAACACGAGCTTTAGTGTTACTGCGTCTGGTTCTTTGCCATCTTTCTTCTGGCAATATAGGGTAACACCTACTTCTCCTTGGTTAAATGTTCCGAATGCAGCTCCTTACAGTGGGGTTACTACCTCTACTTTAACAATTACTGCTGCTACAGATAATTTAAATGGTTATCAGTACAGAGCGGTATTTCAAGGTGGTTGTACAGGAGTAGATTTTTCTATGCCTGCAACCTTGACAGTGAACAGATTGTTACCAGTGGTAAACCCAGCAGCGCCTGGTATTTGCTTGGGTACTGTACAGCCACTGTCTTTAACCAACAGTGTTGCTGCAGAAGTTACTTCAACTTTCAGCACTACTGGTTTGCCTTCTATTATTCCTGACAACGATCTTGCTAATCCGATGGATAAAGTGATTGCTGTTTCTGGAATTCCAGCTGGCTCAATCATTAAAAATGTAAGGGTTAGAATGAATATCAACCACACTTGGGTGGGCGACGTTATTGCCAACTTGAGGGCGCCAAATGGTCAAACATTGAGCCTTTTTGCTTTCCTTAATGGAGCTACAGGTGGTAACGGTACGGCGAACTTTACCAATACCATCATTGATTCTCTTTCAACTACGCCAATCAGCGGTGCTGCGGCTCCAAGAACAGGTAGTTATGCTGCAGAACGTTATAACATCACTGCCCCAGCAACTATTGTAACTACTACTCCGTTCTGGTCATCTTTATTGACTACCATGAATGGTAACTGGACGGTTCGTTTCGTAGATGGTGGTGCCGGTGATGTTGGTACCATTACTGCACTTGAACTTATCATTGTGTACACTGCACCTGGTTTAGCAGAAGGTGTTTGGACAGGACCAGCAGGAACCATCTTCACCAATGCTGCAGGTACTACCCCTTATACGGGCGCACCAGCTACCACAGTTTTTGTGAACCCTGGCGTAACCGGTTTAACCAACTACAACGTAAGTTTTGCAACTCCACTTTGTCAATCAGCTACCACTACAGTTCCTGTAACTGTGCGTGAATTGCCAACCAGTACTACAGCAGTTGCAAACAGAAATATTTGTGTCAATGGAGCTACCAGCTTTACTTCTACACCAGCTGGTGGTGCAGGATTTGGTACACAATGGCAGGTGAGTACCGATGGTGGTGCCACTTTCACAAACGTTGCCAACGGTGGTGTTTACAGTGGTGCAACTACCAATACCTTGAGTTTGGCCGGCGTACCTGCTTCTTTCAACGGAAACAGATACCGCTTGTCTGCTACTGCCGCTCCTTGCGTCGGTACAGTAAATTCTACTGTAGCAACACTTACCGTAAACCCAACACCAGTAGTAGTGATCTCGGCAAATCCTCTCAGGGAATTGTATCCAGGTCAAACCACTACTTTATCAGCGGCAGTTTCACCAAATGCTGGTGCTACTTACACTTGGTTTAGAAATGGGGTTCCTGTTGCAGGTGCTACCGGTAATACTTTGGTAGTAGATGTAGACGGTTTGGGTATGTACACAGCTAGTGTTACTGATGTGAATGGTTGTAGCGGAACTTCTGCTGCTGCTATCGAAATAAAAGATGCTGCCAACGATATCCTGTTCATCTATCCTAGTCCGAACTCAGGTCAGTTCCAGGTTAGATTCTTCAGCGGTGCAGGCAACAATCCTTTGCCACGTATCATTAACATCTACGACAACAAAGGTTCTAGAATCTATACCAAAACTTACACCGTTTCTATGCCTTACACAAGAATGGATGTAGATCTTAAAAACCACGGAAAAGGTATCTACAACGTAGAACTCTCCGATGGTAATGGAAGAAGATTGAAAACTGGAAGAGTAGTTATTAATTAATAACTGTTCCTCAATACATTACACAAAGCCTCCCTTCTGGGAGGCTTTGTTGTTTTTACAGCTTTTTGCAATCACAATATTGCGCAATGAGTTAGCCGCTTTTATGGTAAAAATACCTACCTTTGCCCTCCCGTTAAAAAAACCGCGGGGTTATTTATGTCATTTAATATTAACAAACAACTAAACGCAGAAGAACTGGAGCCGAAAGCTGTTGAGACAGCAGAAGCTACTGCGACAACAAACGCACCAGCACCTGCACCAGAAGTGGTAGTAGAAACTGCCCACGACGATTTTGACTGGAGCAGAGACAAACGCAATGTATCAGCCTATTCTAAAGAAGAAAAGGAAAAGTATGATGCAGTGTACGACAACACCTTCAAACAAATCAATGATGGTGAAATGATTCAGGCAACTATTGAATCATTAACCAAAACAGATGCGGTGGTAAACATTGGCTTCAAATCGGATGGCTTAATTTCTTTGAACGAATTCAGAGACATTCTAGGTGGCATCAAAGTGGGAGACCTTGTAGAAGTAATGGTGGTAGAAAAAGAAGACAGAGATGGTAACCTGCATTTGAGCCGCAAATCTGCAAGAATCACCAGAGCTTGGGAAAGAATTGTAGAAGTAAACAAAACCGGCGAAATCGTTACTGGTTTGGTTACCAGCAAAACAAAAGGTGGTTTAATCGTAGATGTATTTGGTATGGAAACATTCTTACCAGGATCTCAGATCGATGTGAAGCCAGTTACTGATTACGATCAGTTTGTTGGTAAAACAATGGAATTTAAAGTGGTGAAAATTAATGAAGCCATCAAAAATGCCGTTGTATCTCACAAAGCCCTTATCGAAAGCGATATCGAAGCTCAAAGAGCTGAAATTATCGGTAAACTAGAAAAAGGCCAGGTATTGGAAGGAACTATCAAAAACATCACAGACTTCGGTGCTTTCCTTGATTTGGGTGGATTGGATGGTTTACTATACATCACCGATATTTCATGGGGTCGCATCAACCATCCATCAGAAGTGTTGAAGATGGATCAGAAATTGAATGTGGTAGTATTAGACTTTGATGATGATAAAAAACGTATCAGTCTTGGTTTGAAGCAATTAACGCCTCATCCTTGGGATACGTTGGCAGAAAACCTGAAAGAAGGTGAAGTAGTGAAAGGTAAAGTAGTAAACATCGAAGATTACGGTGCTTTCCTTGAAATCATGCCAGGTGTTGAAGGGTTGGTACACGTTAGTGAAATTACATGGGCCAACACGCCTATCAATGCAAAAGAGTTCTTTAAACTGAGCGACGAGTACGAAGCTAAAGTAGTTACGTTGGATAAAGAAACACGCAAAATGAGTCTTTCTATTAAGCAATTAACAGAAGATCCATGGAGTACCATCGAAAACCAATTCCCAGAAAGCAGCAAGCACATGGGTACTGTTAAAAACATCACTCCTTATGGTGTGTTTGTAGAATTAGCAACTGGTATCGGCGGTATGATTCACATTAGCGACTTAAGCTGGTTAAAGCGTTTCAATAACCCGAACGAGTACACGAAAGTGGGCAACGAAATTCAAGTGATCATACTTAGCATTGATAAAGAAGGACGCAAACTGCAACTGGGTCACAAACAAATTGAAGAAGATCCATGGAACAGCTTGGAAGATACTTTCTCTATCGGTTCTACTCATGAAGGTACTGTGGTGAAGAAAGACGATAAAGGTGCTGTAGTTCAATTGCCATATGGCTTGGAAGGCTATGCACCAGCACGTCACTTGTCAAAAGAAGATGGTAAAATCATCGCAGCAGACGAAATCATCAACTTTATGGTGATTGAGTTTGATCGCAGCGACAAACGCATCGTTTTGAGCCATACCCGTTTGTGGGAGCAGGAAAAAGAAGAAGAAAAGCAAGTTCAGATAAAAGAGAAAAAAGCAGAGCACGAATCAACCAAAAAAGCTGTGAAAACCATTCAGAGCAAAGTAGAAAAATCTACCTTGGGAGATTTGAGCGCATTGGCTAGTCTGAAAGCTAAATTAGACAGCGACGAAGCTGCTGAAGTTAAAGGAGAATAATTTTTCTATATCACAGATATTTAAAACTCCCGTTTTTTAAACGGGAGTTTTTTTATGGAATCAATGTCGTGGATGGCTTAATCGAATACTTCCTCATTGAGATGCATTTTTGTCATCTCGTGAAAATGATTTTGAAATGTGTGCAAAGGAATGCTTTGTAGAATATGTCGTTTTTCATCGCGGTACCATATCTCTAAACGAGCGAAATCATTTGCCTTGGGCACGATCATTCTGAAGGCACCTTTGGAATACTTAGCAGACCCATCTTCCAGCATTTGCTTGTGAAACTTAAGATGCGTTAGTTCTTCATCGTTCAGTGGCAACGGATTTAATTGATCAGTTTCGTACCAAAACTCTTGAATGCCATTGTCTACACAAACCTGTTTTTCGTTTTTATTTAATCCGGTTATTTCTCCCCTACGCATATCTCCATCGTTGTTGGTCATTACAAAATCACCAACCCGTAATTCCTGAAATTTAATCATGGTTGAATTGTTTTAAAGTGTAGTCTAATGTAAGCTTTTTTTAGAAAAGTACAATACCCTTTATGAATGGCACTCGGATTTTAAAACATGGATTCAAACCGAATTGGTTCAACAGTAATTTTTTGAAAGCAAAACAAGCGCTATAGCCAACAGCGTTCCAACACTTTTTTAACCTCACTCCGCCCAACTC
>JBIIPY010000173.1:0-2628 GCA_044342365.1 Ferruginibacter sp.
TGGGTGTTATTTTATACTGTGCCAATATTGGTACATCGATGTAGTTTAATTCAAGTTGATAATTAACATCCGTTAGAACGCTGGAATAATCTCTAAGGGGAAGTACATCCTTTGCACCACGGGGGGAAATTGGTTTAAATTCTGGTGTTAAAGCCCATTTATCGTTTAATTTTATAAAGGTACCCAATCCGAAATATAGCCCATTTGTTCCTTTTTGTTTTTCAAGGCCTGGCATGGAGGAAAAATTCATGCCTACATCCACGCTAAGATGAAATTTTTCTGACGCAACTTTGTCGCCAAATATTAAGGCTAATAAAGCAGCCTGAGCATTGCTTTCAGAATGGTTTGCAATCATTAAAAAAAAGGGTAAAAGGATTTTTATATGGGAATGTTTCATGATTTAAATGTTTTATGATTTGTAAGTTTCACTGTTCAACTATTTTCCGCGACAAATACCTTATACACTTTTGGATTTCATTTTATGAGACCTTTTCTACCAATACCACTTCATAAACATTTTTACCGTTTTGCTGAAAGGGTTGGTAATAGGTTTCACCAATTTTAACATAGGTTACATCGCCTATTTTAACTTCGGTTCCGCCATCAGGCAGGCTTTCTACAATTGTGCCGGCAGTCGGCGCTACCACAGTGTAGCCATTAGGAGATTTTTCGTAATAAGTGCCACCATAGTAATAATTATTGGTGGTTTGATTTACTACAACAGTTTGCGATTGTGGAGGCAAGGTGGTAATGGTAGCACCAACGGGGGCTGAAACCACAGTATATCCACCATTGCCGGCCATATAGTAAAGCCCTTGATCGTAATGATACTGCTGGCTATTTACACTAATAATGATGGCGGTCGTGGCCATTGTTGCTACAAAAAAGCCCCAGGGATGCCAGGTTGGCCCCCAATAAAATGGCTTATAAGGATGGTAATAATACGGGTGATAACAATTGTAATGATATCCGCCATAATAGTAAGGAGGACGGCCATAGGGAGGTTGGTTATATCCCTTACGGACTACTGTATTTCGATTATTATTTACTTGTATATCCTTACTGTTGTCTATGTTTATGTTTACATTCTTTGAGCTATTGTCGATATTAGCTTTATTGTTATTGGAACCAATATTTGTAGTTTGATTACCGGAGTTAGAAATATTCGTCTTTTTGTCACCAGTACTGACTGTTGTTTGATTACCCGAATTGGAAATATTCGTCTTTGTATCTCCCGTGCTAACTGATGACTTGTTAATGGATGAGCTGCTCACAGAATTTGATTTTGCAGCACCTGTACCTGCAGGTTTGCTCACACTTTTTGCTTTCTTTCCACCTCCACTTACTTTCGGGTTTTGGGCATTTGCCATTACTGATACAATCACAGTAAGCAGGCACAAAAATAATTGCTTCATTTTTTTGATTTAAAAGTTTAATGAATTAAAAATAGCATTATTAAAAGATGATCATTCTTCAATCAGGTCCCACAATCTCGATAAGTCAGGATTGAAAATGATCTCTATCCGCCTGTTTCTTTCTCTTCCTTCGGGTGTGTCATTCAGCGCAACCGGATTAAACTTGCTTTTTCCTGCGGCAGTTAAACGGGCCGGATCGATATAGTAAGAGTTTTGTAAAACTCTAACAACCGCATTTGCCCTTTCTGTACTAAGCGACCAGTTATCTGCAATGCCTTTTACTGAAACGGTGTCTGTATTTCCTACAATGATTGCAGTTATGCCTTTATTTTCACGCAACACTTCAGCTACGATATTCAGCGACTCCCTTCCTTTTACCCCAATTGTTGAACTGCCGGATTTAAAGAAAAATCTGTCCTCGAAATTAATATGAACCATCCCATTTTTATAAGTCACTTCTGCACCCTCATCCTCAAATTTACTGATCGCTGCTAATGCCTTTTCCTGTATTTTTTTCATAGATGTCCCTTTTTCAGCCAGGTTTCTATTTAGGTTATCATATCGTTGGGCAATGGCAGCTTTTGCTTTTCTACAATCTTCAGCCTCTTTTCCATAAGCGATATTTTCTGTTTTTAACTGGGTGATTTCTTTTTCGTATGCCGAGAGTTTTCCTGCCTGATCAGTTAATACAGTATTGAGCCTGGTAATTTCTCCACTTGCGGCAGTTAATTTTTTTCCTGTACCGCAGGAAACCAGTATTGAACTGAAAATAGCAAAAGCGACAATAGAGAATACTTTATTCATAAATTTGTTGTTTTGATTTTTATAATTTTTATTTGTTGCGAATTTTTAAAACGATATGATAATTTATCGATGTTGGTACCTACGGTATGATCATTTTATACTAATCTGAGAGATGGAACTATTGTGCCTTTGCTTTCAATTTTTTAACATTCACATAAGAAAAATTTACGGCTATCCTGAACATATTCGATTCAGCATCGGTAGGTCCGCCAGAAATAATAGTGCCATAGTCGGCGTAAGCACCAAGGAAGGGTGTAAACTGGTAGCCAAGCCCTGCTCCACCACCCCACATATTTTGCTTATTGTCGTTTTCCTTTCCATCTGTCGTAGTTTTTCCCCCCAAGCGATACAAGAGATTACCAAAGACCCAAAATTTGGGATTGAAATTATGAGAAATATGGTTTTCAAG
>JBIIPY010000170.1:0-2745 GCA_044342365.1 Ferruginibacter sp.
ACCGATGGCGATATTTCAAGCCAGGTGGCTTTTTTAAGATCATGATTTAAGGGAATTGCCATAGGTAAACCCAATTGATAAGTGGGGCGATTGGTACCCATGTTCAAGGCTTTCTTTGAATCATAACTTCCCGAGTACCAATAGCGTACGTCGGCAAACAATGAGAACGCCATTGGCTTTTTCATATAGCTAAACACGTCTACTGCAGGTGCACCGGCAAGCCCAACTTTTAAAGCCACAAACCCGTCGGATAATCCACTTGCTTTAATGGTTTTTGTAGGCAATGGCACTACAGGCGGCACATTTAATGCCGAAGCTTCCACTGAGCCAGGATTAACCATTACAGATACCTGTGCAAAACGACCTGCTAAAGAGAACGTACGGTACAGGGTAATGGGAAATACATTGATTTTGATTTCAGCATTGGGAACAAGAATTGTACTTGCCGGAACCAAATTCTGATTCATACCAAGCCATCGGGCATTAACGGCCCACACATCTTTGGGCAAAAGGATAAATGACCGTGGCCCATCTCCCTGCGCCATTGCTGCAAATGAGGATAGAAAAATTACGCCGATGATAAATTTGATTTTCAAACAATTCAATTTCATTTTTACTGGTTAAATGGTGAAGATTTAAGATTTTTGAGTTGAGAATGTGTTAACGTTTTTGGTTCTTATCAGTTTTGCACTACAGTTTATTTAAAAAACTATTGTCGTTTATCTTAAAATTTTATTGGTGGCACTTTCCAGCTGCCGTTTAATGCTGTTTCCTTTGGCCAATATAACCGTAAAACCATCATAAATTTTCCTGATGGCGCCGGCAGCCAGTTTGCTTCCTTAGCTTTTCCCGGCGAATCATGCTGCACAAAAATGGTAACCCCTCCATCTGCATTTTTCACCAATTGTGGAAGCATGGGCGAATTAATTAAATACCTGTTTATTGGATTTTTGGTTAATAAACTCGAAGGCAGTTCATACATGGTTAATGACCAGAATGCATTCACAGGTGGCACCTCATCTTTACCAAAAGTTATTGAATATGAATTGGCCCCATTCAAAGCAGCACCTTCATTATCAACAGAATAAATGGGATACATGGCTTCAGCTTTTGAGTTGCCATAAATCCCAATGATGGCTGCTGCCATTCTGTATAAATAGTTATTCTTGAGTTGCTCCCTTGTTCCAAATACGTCACCTGAGGATAGTTCTTTATTGTCAATCCGCACTTTCAATCCTGCAAACTCCTTCCAGGCATCGGCTCTTCCATCTGTAAAGGCCTGCTTTATTTCGGGGGTAAGTTTAGTGGTGTCAAAAACAACGCCGGGCTTAATGCCAATACTGGCAAATTGCTGCCTCAATTGTGTTTCAGAAGGATGCACCGGGCAATATGGTAACAGAAAATTCAGTACATTAAAAAACTCGAGTGATGTTTTTATTTCTGCACCCGAAACCGGTTTAATAAAGTTTATTTCTGCATTTGCAGCTGGTTTTGGCGTTCCGAGGAAGTCAGATAACAACTGTGCTTTATAACTTTTTTGAATGCTTGAAACATTATTAAGGTCAGCCGGATTAAATAATTGTGTACGAAAAACAGCAAGCGCTAATTGAGTTTCACAGCGTATAATTTTGGTTATGCCTTTGGGCAATTCACCCTTCCAATCTGGTCCGGCTATCAGGTAACTTCCGCCACCATTTCCCGTTGCTCTGCTGCCAATATATTCAAAGTTGTGGGTGTATGCATCTATCAATTGAATGCTGAAATACCGCTTCGGATCCATTTTGGGAACGGTGATTACAAACGGTTCACTTCTAAGATCCATTCCCAACATGCCATAAGGTGTATCGGAGTTGGGTGTTTGCACGGCTTTATCTTCCGAAGTATATACCCTAGCCGAACTTGCAAGTACATTGTAAGGCGCCTTGTACTCCGTATTATCTTTATTTACAAAGTAAGTGTGCTGAATACGGTAGCCATCTACCATGGGGTAGCCATAGATGTAAGCTTCTTTGACAATTTTCCGAACCTCTGCAGCAGATAGTGCAACAGCCTGGGTTGTATCTAAAGTTGTAGAAAAAGATTGAGCTGATTCCTGGCCGCTTTTACCACCATTGCATCCAACCAAAATGGCATTTGTAAGGAGAATGCATGATATCTTAGTTATCAATTTAATCATAAATAAAATTAAGAAATTAAAAATAAAACCGTTTTAACTTGTAAGTATTGTATTTCAAAAGCCGAATTGCTGTAAACCTGAAATAGTTTTCCATTCCGATTTGGAAAAAAACTTACCAATCAACGCATATTCACCTATGTATGCAGATGCTTCCTGACCTTTTGCAGGTTTGCTTTTATCAAAAACAGGAACCTCATTTGTACTATAATTAAAACTGGTATTGGGCAACATATGCCTGAGTATCAACACAAGCTTATCTTTATAAAGCCAGGGCATAAAATTTATACCTAAGGCAATTGCTTTTTCTCTGGCTTCTTTAGTGTCGTTTGCTATAGCTACGTACACAAAACCATCTTTAGTTATACTCAATTGATCATCATAAAGTGTTAATGCTGTATTGGTGTATTCATTGCCCTCGCTCAACGAAAAGTAGCGTACATTTTTAGAAGTATCGCCCAATTGAATGCCATGCGTAGGCGCTTTGAACCTTACTAAAAGCACATTGTCTTTTTTTCGTACTACAGGCATTACAATGTAATGATTGTCCTTGTTAGGGTAATTACCACCCG
>JBIIPY010000004.1:0-59054 GCA_044342365.1 Ferruginibacter sp.
GCCGTCGCTTGGGCTCCTGACCAGCGACAAATAAAGAACAGAATCAAATAAAAAACATTGAATAAGAAGTTTAATTCGAATTTTCTGAAATGCTGTGGGTCGAAGCCCCGACAGCGGCCACAGTACTATTGAGGTAAGGAAAGAAATGTGGGTGAACTATGTAGATACAAAAAGTTACATTAAAAAAACGGATTGCCGTCGCTTGGGCTCCTGACCAGCGACAAATAAAGAACAGAATCAAATAAAAAACATTGAATAAGAAGTTTAATTCGAATTTTCTGAAATGCTGTGGGTCGAAGCCCCGACAGCGGCCACAGTACTGTTGAGGAAAGGAAAGAAATGTGGGTGAACTATGTAGGTGTAAAAGTAGATAAATGGGTAGTAAAACCAGTGGAATGTCCCGGCGGATATCATTTGTAAAACCGTACTTTTGTCGACGCGGAAATTCTCAAAAATGAGAATACCCGGAACCGACGATTATGGCAAAAGCAACTGGCGACACTCCTTTAATGCAACAACACAACGCCATCAAGGCAAGGTACCCTGATGCCATTTTGTTGTTTAGGGTAGGCGATTTTTATGAAACCTTTGGGCAGGATGCCATCATCGCATCACAGGTATTGGGCATCACGCTTACCAAAAGAAACAATGGCAACGCCAGTTCATCTGAGCTAGCGGGTTTTCCGCACCATGCCATGGATACTTACTTGCACAAATTGGTGAAAGCGGGTTACCGGGTAGCCATCTGCGACCAGCTGGAAGATCCAAAAACGGCAAAGGGAATTGTAAAAAGAGGGGTAACAGAATTGGTTACACCTGGTGTGGCCACCAACGACAAATTACTGGAGCACAACAGCAACAATTTTTTGGCAGCTTTGCATTTTACTGAAACTGCTATTGGAATTGCATTCCTAGACATATCTACCGGCGAATTTTTTATTGCAGAAGGCGACAAAGAATATGCTGATAAATTATTGCAGAGTCTGCAACCCGCTGAAGTCATTTTTCAACGCAACAAACAAAAACTTTTCAAAGAAAATTTCGGCAACCAGTTTTTTACATACACTTTAGATGAATGGATTTTTGCCGATGTGTATGCAGCAGAAAGTTTGTTGAAACATTTTGGCACCCACAGTCTCAAAGGGTTTGGGGTAGACGGGCTCACTAATGGCATCATTGCTTCTGGAGCCATTTTGCATTACTTGAAAGATACGGAACACCCCAACCTACAACACATCACATCTATCCAGCGCATCAACAAAGATGATCATTTGTGGATGGATCGTTTTACCATTCGAAACCTAGAACTCATCAGCAATCATCCCGAAAACAACACGCTGTTCAAAACCATCAATCAAACCGTTTCGCCCATGGGCGCTCGTTTGCTAAAAAGATGGATGCTAATGCCCCTTAATGATTTGTTGCGCATCAACGAAAGATTGGATGCGGTAGCATACCTGATCAAAGAAACAGATACCAGAAATAAAATTAGTACACATATTCGCCAGGCAGGCGATGTAGAAAGACTGGCCAGCAAAGTGCCACTTAAAAAAATAAATCCACGAGAAGTTTTACAGGTAGCCAAAGGCTTGCAACAAACGGCAGCCATCAAAGACATTTGTAAAACTACCGGGAACGAATACATGAAACGATTGGGCGATTCGCTCAACTCCTGCGATTACATCCTAGAAAAAATTTTAAAAGAGATTCATGAAAATCCTCCTGCTTCTGTAAACAAGGGCGGGCTAATTGCGCCTGGCATTCATGCCGAACTAGATGAACTGAGGGATATTGCCAGTGGAGGAAAAAATTACCTGATAGAACTGCAACAAAAAGAAGCCATTGCCACCGGGATCTCTTCTTTAAAAGTAAGTTTCAACAATGTGTTTGGTTACTATTTAGAAGTAACCAACCTGCACAAATCGAAAGTGCCGGATACCTGGATCCGAAAGCAGACACTGGCCAATGCAGAGCGTTACATTACACCAGAGCTTAAAGTGTATGAAGAAAAAATTGTGGGTGCAGAAGATAAAATATTATTGATAGAACAACAGCTGTTTCAGGAATTGCTGAACGAATTGCAAGATTACATTGCTCCCATGCAAGTGAATGGTCATGTGATGGCGGTACTCGATAATTTGTGTTGCTTCGCCAATAATGCCATTCATTTCAATTATAAAAAACCATTGATGCACGATGGGTACGAATTAGATTTTAAAGAAAGCCGGCACCCGGTGATAGAAAGAAATTTGGCACCCGGCGAGCCTTACATCAGCAACGATATTTACCTGGATGCCACCACCCAACAACTCATTATTTTAACTGGGCCCAACATGAGTGGTAAAAGTGCCATTCTACGTCAAACCGCCTTAATTACTTTGATGGCACATATGGGAAGTTTTGTTCCTGCGGTCACAGCCAATGTGCCACTCACCGATAAAATATTTACCCGCGTAGGCGCCTCCGATAACCTCAGTGGAGGCGAAAGTACCTTCATGGTAGAGATGAACGAAACGGCCAGCATCATTAACAACATCAGCTCGCGGAGTTTGATTTTACTAGATGAAATTGGTAGGGGAACTTCAACCTACGATGGTATTTCCATAGCATGGAGCATTGCCGAATACATTCATCAATCGGCCTTTAAACCCAAAACCCTGTTCGCCACACACTACCACGAACTGAATGAATTGGAGCATAAATTTGACCGTATTCGCAACTTCCACATCACCAACAAAGAGGTGGGCAACAAAGTAATTTTTCTACGGAAATTGGCAGCGGGCGGCAGCACACACAGCTTCGGTATTCACGTGGCCCGCATGGCAGGAATGCCCACTTCTCTGCTAGACCGGGCAAATGAAATTTTATTACAACTGGAAGAAAAAAACGAGCAGAGCCAATCGGAGTCTGGCAACAGCATCAAAGAAAAAGTGAAAGACTTGAACATGCCTAAAATGCAACTCAGTATTTTTGATGCACATTCTGCCACTTTCGATGATATTCGAACTTTATTGGAAGCAACCGACATCAATCGGCTTACCCCTGTGGAAGCACTGTTGAAATTACAGGAGATTAAAAGTAAAATTAAATAGCGATTTACAAAGTAAAGCAGCAATTTTGACGCTGGTGCGGTCTTTTTTAACGGAATAGCAACATGAAAAAAATTATATTCTACAGTTTTGTTTTACTACTTATTGGCAACTTAAGCGCCAACTCTCAACCCTGTAGCTTACCTGGCATGACGCCCTCCACAGCCATACCGGTATGTGGTACGGCTGTATTTCGCCAAACGTTGGTGACGGAATGTACCGGCCCAGACATTGCCAGCCGAGGCTGTAATATAGGTGTTACTTCCAGTAAATCTTTTTGGTACAAGTTTACTTGTTACCAAACAGGTACCCTCGGTTTTTTAATACGGGGCATTTCCAGTACCGATGATTATGATTGGTCGCTACTTGACATTACCAACCGCAACCCCGATGAGGTATTTACCAATAACACACTACAGGTTTCCTTGAACATATATGGTACTACCGGAAACCCTGCGGGTGTTCCCCCCAACTCCCCAACAGGCTGCACTCCCACCGGCAACAGTGATGTACAATGCGAAGGAGATGCCAACGGCAATTCACCTTTCAACAGAATGCCCACCATTACACAGGGTAGGCAATATTTACTGATGGTCACCAATTGGACTGCCGGTAGTACACAGGGATACGATCTCGCATTTACCGGAGGTACTGCCAGCATCACCGACCCATTGGAACCACGTTTAAGAGACGCAGCAGCGGCTTGTGATGGCAGACAAGTAAGGGTTCGACTCAACAAAAAAATGAAGTGCAATAGTTTAGCAGCCAATGGCTCCGACTTCAGCATCAACACTCCTGGCAATACCATCATTGGTGCAGTGGGTGCTGGTTGCAGCAACGGATTTGATATGGATTCTATAATCCTCACCATGAGCAATCCCATTGCTCCAGGCAATTACATTGTTACCATGGCCACCGGATCTGATGGCAATACTTTGAGAGATGCCTGCGACCGTGAAATACCTGTGGGTACCAATATTCCTGTAACGGTATTTCCGCTGATACCAACACCCATGGACAGTTTAACCCGTATTGGCTGCGCACCCGAAGTACTAGAACTGGTGTTTAAAAAACCAATGTTTTGCAATTCTATTGCAGCAGACGGGTCAGACTTTGTAATAACAGGACCTTCGTTGGTTAGGGTATCGGGTGCAACAGGAAGCTGTGGAACGGAAGGCTTAACCAGTAAAATATTTGTACAATTAAGTGGTCCCATCCAGACAGGGGGCGTATATACCATTCGTTTGCAAAATGGAACAGATGGCAATACCATTATTGATGAATGCGGACAATCTACACCAGCAGGCTCCTTCATCAACTTCACTGCTAGCGATACGGTGAATGCAACATTTACCTATAACGTTGTGTATGGTTGTGCCCAGAACAGCATTCAGTACAACCACAGTGGTGCCAACGGCGTAAACAGCTGGCAATGGAATTTTGACCTTAATTTAAACAGGATCTTACAAAATCCTTTGATAACATATACCAATTTCAGTCAGAAAAATACTCGGCTCATTGTTAGCAACGGTGTTTGCAGTGATACAAGTGCCATTAGTATTTTTTTCGACAATTTACTAGAAGCAAAATTTGAAGGAACTAAAGTTGTTTGTCCGGGCGATCCTGCTACTTTTAAAGACCAGAGCAGCGGCAACATCAATAGCTGGAACTGGAGTTTTGGCAACAACCAGATCAGCAGTTTGCAAAATCCGCCAGCTCAAACTTATGCAGATATCAGCAATACCAGAAACGAAATAGTACGGCTCATCATCGGCAATAGATATGGTTGTTTTGATACGGCAAGGGCACTCATCAAAGTGGTGAACAATTGCTACATCGCGGTACCTACTGCGTTTAGCCCTAATGGTGATGGACTGAACGATTACCTCTATCCATTAAACGCATACAAAGCGCGCGACTTAGCATTTAGTGTGTACAACAGGTTTGGGCAGCGGTTGTTTTATACCCGAGACTGGACCAACAAATGGGATGGATCATTTAAAGGACAGGGTGCAGACCCTGGTACTTATATATGGGTATTGCATTACACCAATACAGATACCAATTTAAAAGTAGAACAAAAAGGAAGCGTTATTTTAATTCGCTAATAAATGTATTGCTTAAGATGGGCTATAAACAATTCATAGGAAATACAAATCTACAATGAGCTTTTTTTGTGTTGTTCTTTTGATGTAGCTACCAGTTTTAAAACTTTTTCAAATCCCCTTCTCCCGTTACCTTTATAGCCCTTAAACAACATCGCATGGAACAGCAGCCGGTATATTACGGACAGTATCTTCAGTTAGACAAGATCATTGATGCACAAGCACCAGAAAGTTTTAAAGAAGGCAAAACACCTGCACACGACGAGATGTTGTTCATCATCATTCACCAGGCATATGAATTGTGGTTCAAACAAATTTTATTTGAAGTAACCGCTGTGATTGAGATCATGAGCAAACCACAGCTGAACGACAATGCGCCTGAAATGCAATTGGTTGTTCATAGAATGCAACGGGTAGTTACCATTTTAAAAGTGCTGGTGCAACAAATAGATATTTTAGAAACCATGACACCAATGGATTTTCTAGATTTTAGAGACATGCTTCGCCCGGCTTCAGGGTTTCAAAGCTGGCAGTTTAAAATTATAGAAGCCAAGCTTGGATTGAAATATGAAAAACGGCATGGACAGGAATATTACCTATCACAATTGCAACAAACGGAAATAGATATCATCAAGGATGCAGAAGATGGATCTTCTGTAATTGAATTGGTAAACAATTGGCTGGAGCGGATGCCCTTTGCTGAAGATGCAAAATATTGGGGGGAGAAACCCTATTGGGATTTATACGAATCCAGCTTTTTCAACAGCCTGGCGGAAGGTGAAAAAAACAACCTCGATGCTTATAAAAATATATTTTACAATGACTCCAAAAATGAGCATCGCTCTTTGAGCCCCAAAGCATGCAGATCGGCCTTGTTCATCATGTTGTATCATGGATATCCGATGCTGGAACTTCCTTTTCAACTATTGGATACCTTGTTAGAAATAGACAACCAGCTGGGCAGCTGGCGTTATCGCCACATCAATATGGTGAGGAGAATGATTGGAACAAGATTGGGTACTGGAGGCAGTACTGGAGGAGGTTACCTGCAGGGTGCCATGGACAAACATTATATTTTTAGAGAGATTTCACAACTCAACAGTTTTCTGATAGACAGAAGAAAACTACCGACATTGCCCACAAATATTGCCGAGGCACTGGGTTACAGGTAAAATTATCAGCGAATGGCACTGGGAAGAACGTAATAAATTTCCTGGTCGGGGAATGCTGGCCTTGGAACACCGCAACTTTCTTTGCAATTTCCTGTATACACTACTTGTTTGTTCAGTACTTTAAAAGTATCATTTAGGGGTCCGCAGATGTAGGCAATTCTGCGTCGGTTGGCATTCCCTATAACCAATGATTCTACTCCCCATTTGTCGATGCTATTGTCGTACACAATTTTACCTGCCTGCTCTATAGCTGCAAATTTGGTGAGCCTTCGCTGATCACAATCCTCAAACTCACAGGTTTCCTGCTTGAATGGTTTGCATGAAACCAAATCATTCAACAAGAAAATCAATATGCCAGTTTTAAGCAGCCATTTCATTTGTTGGATAGTTTTAGAACCTTATAAATACCTTCATTTCGTATTAAAATGAAGCTGGTTATAATCTAACAAAAATCTAAATCAATTGTTTAAGCTGCGCCACCACTGTATCTACCTCTTCTTTTGTATTGTATTTACTAAAACTAAAGCGCACAGTTACCTGATTGGGGTTGTTGTTGATGGCCCGAATAACGTGACTACCCTGATCGGCTCCTGAAGTGCAGGCACTACCGCCACTTGCGCATATATTGTTGATGTCCAAGTTAAACAGAATCATTTCAGATTTCTCTGTTTTCGGGAAACTTACACTCAATACCGTGTACAAACTGCTGCCCAATACATCGCCGTTGAAACTTACTCCCTCAATGTGTTTTTTTAATTCATCGTACATGTAATATTTTAAAGTACCTATGGAAGCACTCTCTGTTTCATATTGTTGGGTGGCCAATTCTAGGGCTTTTGCAAAACCTACAATGCCATATACATTTTCGGTACCTGCACGCATGTTGCGCTCCTGACCACCGCCATGAATAAACGGTTTGATGCGTACATTTTCATTGATGTACAGCAAACCCACCCCTTTTGGTCCATGAAACTTATGCGCTGCCCCTGTAATAAAATGAATGGGGGTATTGCGCAAATCGAAAGGGAAATGTCCCACGGTTTGTACGGTATCACTGTGAAAAATGGCATTGTACAATTTGCAAAGTTCCCCCACAGCGTGAATATCTAGCATATTCCCAATTTCATTATTGGCATGCATCAAGGTCACCAGTGTTTTTTCGTCGGATGCTGCCAGCAATTTCTCTAAATCTTCCATATCAATATGCCCATTTGGAAGCAGTTTCACATAACTCACTTTTACCAAATCAATAGTATCGAGATAGCCAACGGTATGCGAAACGGCATGGTGTTCCACAGCAGATGTGATGATATGCCTGCAACCCAAATCTCTTACTGCCGATTGAATGGCGGTGTTGCTGCTTTCTGTTCCGCCACTGGTGAAAAAGATTTCGGCAGGATGGGCGTTCAAAATTTTAGCAACAGATTTTCTAGCTGATTCAATAGCGATCCTTGTTTCTCGGCCATACGAATAGATAGAAGATGGATTGCCAAAATGATTCTCTAGGAAAGGAAGCATTGCATTGAATACTTCTTTGTCGATAGCGGTTGTAGCAGCGTTGTCGAAATAAATTCTCATGTTCAAAAGCTTTTAAAACCAATGTTGCTTGGTGGGTATACAAAGCAAGAAGGTTGCTATTAATGTTGGTTACTAGGGATATTTTTTTGAAACAGCAGCAATGAATTACATTACTTCTCTAATGTCTTTAATTAGTCGTAAAGCAATATTTTCTGCTGTTGTTTCAAAATTACTTTCGGCATAAATTCTAATGATAGGCTCGGTATTGCTAGTGCGCAGGTGAACCCAGTCGTGTTCGAAATCAATTTTTAATCCATCTATTTCATTGATCTCGTTGTGTTGGTATTTCTTTTTTATTTCAGCGAAAACTTCTTTTACGTTCACGCCTTTTTCGAGGGTGATTTTGTTTTTGCTCATGAAATAATCGGGATAGGTATTGCGCAATTTTTTGATGCCTTTTTCGCTTTGTGCCAACTGCGACAAAAACAATGCAATGCCAATCAAAGCATCTCTGCCATAATGCAAATCGGGAACGATAATTCCACCATTGCCTTCCCCACCAATAACAGCATTTACTTCTTTCATTTTATTCACCACATTCACTTCACCCACAGCACTCGCATAATAAGTGCCGCCATTTTTTTGGGTCACGTCTCTCAATGCCCGGGTAGAAGATAAATTGCTGACGGTGTTGCCCTGTCTTTTACTCAATATATAATCTGATACTGCCACCAATGTGTATTCTTCACCAAACATGCTTCCATCTTCGCAAACAAAACAGAGGCGATCTACATCCGGATCTACTGCAATACCCAAGGAAGCTTTCTGCTTCACTACTTCCTGACTCAACTGGGTTAAATTTTCGGGCAAGGGCTCCGGATTGTGCGCAAATTTGCCGTTTACTTCTCCGTTGAGTATTGATATTTTTTCTACACCCAATGCTTTCAGCAATGCTGGTACAGCTATTGCACCTGTACTGTTTACAGCATCTACCACAATAGAAAAATCGGCTTGTTTAATAGCAGCTTTATCTACCAAAGGATAAGCCAGTATGGCATCGATGTGTTGTTGCAGCATCTCCGAATTTTCGGTAACGTTGCCCAATTTTTCAACAGGGGCAAATTGAAAATTTTCTTTTTCTGCCAATTCCAATATCCATTCACCTTCGGCACCGCTGATAAATTCTCCTTTATTGTTCAATAATTTGAGTGCATTCCATTCCTTGGGGTTGTGGCTGGCGGTAAGGATGATGCCTCCATCTGCTTTAAGCAATACCACGGCCATTTCAACCGTTGGGGTGGTGCTTAAATCGAGGTCAATTACATCAATACCCAGCCCGGTTAAAGTGGCCATCACCAATTGTTTCAACATAGGGCCACTTATTCTGCCATCTCTTCCAATCACCACTTTTTTGGGATTGTTGTGAGCCACTGAATCTTGGGTTTGAATCCATGACCCGTAGGCCGCAGCAAATTTTACAATATCAACGGGGGTGAGGTTTTCGGCCGGGGCACCACCAATGGTGCCTCTGATGCCAGATATGCTTTTGATGAGTGACATGTATGTTGTTTTTCGGAGGGCAAAGATACGAAACAGTTCATGGGATATTTACCTTATTTGAGGTTGGAAAATTAGTTTATAGGCGAACATGTAAAATAATTCGCCTTTCAGATATAACAGAAAATTATCCTAAAAAACAGAGTTCAAGGACTCTAATACCGAAAGCATTCGGGATAAGATTTATAAAATATTGGCATATTATATAAATCACATTGGTATAACAGAGCGTTTGCATATTCGGATATCCCGATTACCTTTGCGCCATGGAAAAAACCTGGTTCAAAGATTGGTTCAACTCACCTTATTATCACCAACTGTATTTTAACCGAGATAAAACAGAAGCCGCTGCTTTCATCACCCAACTCATCGATTATCTTCAACCAGCCCCAGAAAGTAGGATGCTGGATGTGGCCTGTGGTAAAGGACGCCACTCTATGCAGTTAGCCGAAAAAGGTTTTGACGTTACCGGAATCGACCTAAGTGAGGAGAGCATCGCCGAAGCGTTGGCGGCTGAAAATACAAACTTGCATTTTTACCAGCACGACATGCGCTTACCTTTTTGGATCAATTATTTCGACTACGCTTTTAATTTTTTTACCAGCTTTGGTTATTTCCGCACGCAAAGAGAACACGACAACGCCATCCGCTCTGTAGCCACCTCATTAAAAAAAGACGGATTGTTTGTGATGGATTACCTGAACATGCATTATGCAGAAGACCACAACGAACATCAGTCAGAAAAAGAAATAAATGGGGTTCATTTTATCATCACTAAATGGTACGACGAAGCACATTTTTTTAAAAAGATAGATATTGTAGATGAGGCGATGCTTGAACCATTTACTTACACCGAAAAAGTTGCCAAGTTTAGTTTGGGCGACTTTACAGAAATGTTTTCTTACCAGGGATTGCAAATACAGGAAGTGTTTGGAGATTACCAGTTTGGCCATTATGACATCAGGAAATCGCCCCGATTAATTATGATTGCAAAAAAGATAAAATAAAGCTATACAAAATATTTACTGCAGATTTTATTTTTTGTTGTTCACCAACATCCATCTGGCGGTTTCATACATAGCGGAGGTGAGGATAGACATTTTCTTTTTCACAGAATCTTCCTGCGCTGCAGAAAGTGGTGGTAAATTATTATTGATGGGCACCAATTCTTCTTTTTGAATGCGAATATTTTTTCTGAAAAAATAATCATTGTTCACCACCCCAATCCAACCTGGCGCATGGTAAATGATAAATGCTGCGTGCTCTTTTTTTAATGGGTCCAGTAAGTCGCGCCCCAGCGTTCTGTTGCTGTAAGGCTGTTGCAACAAACCTGCTATTGTTGGTAAAACATCAATCTGCGAAACAGTTTCTTTGTGCAGCTGAGGGATGAGTAATGCAGGTGCATACAACAAAAGCGGTACATGTTCTTCTGTAAGCCGCTGTTCCGTAAATGATTTTGGATACATTTCGGCTGCATTCCCCTCTACCCCATGATCGCCCACAAAAACAAAAATGGTATTGTTAAAATAGGCTTCTTTTTTGGCTGCTTCTAAAAAAGCTCCAATAGCATAATCTGCATACACAAAGGCATTGTATTCTTTAGAAGATTCAAAACCGTATTTTCTCAGTGTGTCTAAAGGCAACTCTTGCTCAATAAAACTATTGTCATCTTCAGGAATATTGAATGGTCGGTGGTTATCAGCCGTTTGAATGATGGTAAAAAAAGGTTGTTGTTTTTTAGACATCACCGCATTGGCTTCCAGAAAAAGATTTTTATCGCTGATGCCCCATACGTTTACTTTGGGTGAAGTGTATTTGCCTTCCTCAAACACTTCTACCTTGTGAATGTTTTTAATCAAACCCTCTATGTTGTTGTACTGGCTTCTGCCGCCGATAAAATACATTTTATGATAACCCTCTAAATCGTTGATAATGGTTTTTTGGTTTACAGTAGCATCATTGAGAGTAGCAAATTTTCCAAGCTGCACATCAGGAATACCAGTGATAATTGAAAATACACCGCGAGCAGTACCAAAGGAGGGAGAGAAACATCGCTCAAAAAATATTCCTTGTTTGGTTAATTCAGCAAAGTTAGGCGTGGCATTGAGTGAATTGCCACTCATAGAACTTTTGTACATGCTAAAGCTTTCGCAGATCACCAATACAATATTAGGCTGGCTCTCCAGGGCCTTGCTACCGGGTGTTTGAACACGGAGATAACTATTTTTTTTTACCCCGTATCTATCCAGATTCAGAAACTTTTTCATCACCGGATAATATTCATCGGCCCGGGTATGATAATCTGGTTCTCTAAAACGCAGGGTGGTGAAAAAGTTTTGCATTGGGTTCAGGGCCAGGTTGCTCTTAAAAGCATCGTTGAGGTTAAATGCCCTGAAAAAATTAAGCGGATACAATGTAAAAAAACCATACATGAACCAACCCAGCACCAACAAAGCTACGAGGTGCCATCTGCGCCGATAGGTGAATTTGTGAATGTGACTGTTTTTACCTTCTACGCCCACATGTGTTTTTCTAAACATCCAAACCATCATCAATACGGCTCCAATCAATCCAATTAAGATCCACATTACCGGATAACTTTGCCACACCATTTGCAACGATTCTTTTGGGTCTTCGGCAAAAATGAGCGCATCAGCATTCAGGCGGGCATTTACATAAGCGAACTGACCGAAATCGGCGCCATAAAAAAACAATACCAATAAAGTAATGATACCTAGATAAGCTGTCCAAAAAGTTTTGGCCTTCTCGCTGTTAAAGGGGGATAGTCTTTTGAAAATCGAAAAAAAAGTAATTGGAAAAAGGATAAATGCGATCCACCTCAGATCATATTTTAAACCAAGCCAGAAAGAAGGTAATAATTGGAGCAGCTTTGTATCGGCGGGTTTGAAAAAAATAACGGTAGCCACCCTGAAAGCAGTAAAAATAAACAAGTAGATTAAAAATAATTTAATAATCCACTGTATTGTTTTAGATACCCTCCATTTTATGAACATACAAATAATTCCTTTTACAATCGGCTGAAATTAACATTCTTTAAGTTAATGGAACAACCTATAATTAAAACAAATTACTAAAACAGATTATTGCATTTTAAACATACCATATTTAAGAATACAAAACAATGCCCGAAGTCCGTCTTTCCATCCTATTTTCTTACCCTCATCATAGGTGCGTCCATAATATGAAATACCTACTTCATAAATTCTGATTTTTTTTATCCTGGCAATTTTTTGTGTAACCTCGGGTTCAAACCCAAACCTTTTTTCCTTTAGTATTAAACCTTTTATAATATCTGAGCGAAACACTTTGTAACAGGTTTCCATATCCGTTAAATTAAGATTGGAAAACATATTTGAAATAAAGGTTAGAAAATGATTGCCTATTGTGTGCCAGAAAAAAAGTATTCGGTGTGGTTTGCCGCCCATAAACCTGCTTCCGTAAACCACATCAGCCATTTCATCTTCGAGGGGCTGTAACAAAATGCGGTATTCATTTGGATTGTATTCGAGATCTGCATCCTGGATAATAATGTAATGCCCGGTTGCATTAGCAATACCAGTGTGCAATGCTGCACCTTTACCCTTGTTAATAGGGTGACTGTAAATACTGATATCCAGATCGGGATTTTCTGATTTATATCTTTCAATAGCAGCCAAAGTATGATCAGTTGAGCAATCATTTACAATGATGAGCTGCTTTTTTATGTTATTTTGCAACTCAACAAGTTTTATTTTATTCAACGTAACTGCAACAGTTTCGGCTTCATTAAAAACCGGCATTACAATGGAAAGAATTTTCATTTAACGATTATTGAATATATATTTAATAACACGAACATCAAATTATATACGATGTTTGCAAAAATAGATAAAAGCAAATAAGAAACTGGTACTTGATTGTTGATTGTTTTACCCACGCTTTTTGTTTGTATTCTTTATTAAACAGGAAAGGTTCCCAAATCAAATGCTAAAAAAAATTATCGAAATAGATCAATACCTGTTTTTAAAAATAAACCGTGATAGCAGGAATGATTTATTTGAAACCATCATGCCTCTGCTGAGGGAGCCCAAATTCTGGATCCCATTGTACCTGTTTATGGTCGTTTTTGTATGGATAAATTTTGGTAAAAAAGTAGCAGGATGGTTACTAGCTGCTGCTATTACAGCCAGCACCACCGACTTAATAAGCAGTAAAATTTTCAAACCCTTTTTTGGCAGACCCAGGCCTTGTGCAGATCCAGATTTTGCTGCCCAGGTGCATTTACTGGCAAATTATTGTGGAGGCAACGGAAGTTTTACCTCTTCCCATGCAGCCACTCATTTTGGGATTGCGATGTTTTTTGTTTTAACGTTTAAAAAATTTTCTTCGAGATTTATTTATCTTTTTTTTGTGTGGGCTGCGGCCATTTGTTATTCTCAGGTATATGTAGGTGTACATTATCCTACAGATATTTTGGGTGGCGCCGTTTTGGGCACCTTAACGGGATGGACAACTGCACATTTTTATAACAAAAAAACAGGCGGCTTACATTAAAATTCTCTGCAAATTATTATGCAAAAAAAAATAATAGGCGTATTTGCTGCACTTGTTTTGGTTTACCTGATTGGATTTGGGATAGACGTCATGGATATTGATGCATCTCAATATGCATCAATCAGCCGGGAAATGATGTTGTCTGGAAGTTATTTTCAGGTATTTGAATTGGGCAAAGACTATCTTGACAAACCTCCGTTTTTATTTTGGGTGAGTGCTTTGAGTATGAAATTATTTGGTGTAAATAATTTTGCATACCGGCTGCCTTCTCTGCTGTTTTCATTGTTTGCATTGTATTCTACCTACAAATTTTGTCTACTTTATTATAAAAAAGAAATTGCCCTGATGGCTGCTTTGGTTCTTGCATCCTGTCAGGCTTTTTTTCTTATCAATCATGATGTGCGCACAGATACCATTTTAATGAGCTGGACTATTTTTAGTATTTGGCAACTGGCGTGTTGGTTTAAAACAAAAAAAAATATTCATTTTTTTATTGGTTGTGTCGGCTTAGCTGGCGGTATGCTAACCAAAGGTCCGATTGCTTTATTGGTACCGATTTTTGCATTTGGATCACATTTTATACTGATGCGTAATTTTAAAATGTTTTTCAAATGGCAATACATTGCAGGAATCGTGGTTATTGCTTTCTTTTTATTGCCCATGTGCATAGGCCTGTACCAGCAATTTGATCTCAATCCTCAAAAAACAGTCAACGGGAAAACAGGGGTTTCAGGGTTGCGTTTTTTTTTCTGGACACAAAGCTTCGGACGTATAACAGGTGAATCTACCTGGAACAACAATAAAAATATATTTTTCCTTTTTCAAAATTTAATGTGGGGATTCTTACCCTGGATATTTGTATTCATCACCGCTCTTTATGTTGAACTTAAATTCTTGGTTGTAAAAAAAGGTAAAATTTTAGAAAGCGAAGAATGGATTTGTATGGGTGGATTTATAGTGAGTTATCTTGCGTTGGGGACAAGCCATTACCAGCTTCCTCATTACATTTATATAGTGCTGCCTTTTGCATCCATCATTACAGCTAAATTTTTGAACAGGCTTATTTTTCAAAACGAATATCCAAGACTGCTTCGCTTTTTTGAAAAAAGCCATTTTGTTATTTTTGTACTGATTTGGATATTGCTCCTTGTACTTTTGCTGTATTGCTTCAATACCCCATTATGGATATCCCTTGCTGCAACGGTATCTTTTATTTTTTTTCTTGCCCTATTTTATCGCAAAAAATCAAACAGCTATTTTTTAAAAATGGGTGTTTTTTCTTTTGTCTGTATCAATCTTTTTTTAAACCTTGCCCTTTATCCTTCTCTGCTTCAGTACCAAGCTGGTAGCAATATCGGAAGATGGATTCATAAAAGCAACCTACCCAAACAACAGCTATTTATTTATCAATCTGATATCGGGCACTCTATCCAGTTTTATTCAAATGCGCTTATTACACACAAAGATTCGCTTGCTCAGGTACAACCTGGAGATTACATCATTACATCCAAAGAAAAACTGGCAGAACTTACCAGAGCAAACATGGTTTTTGATATCAAATATGAAACAGATACTTACAAGGTATCGCAGCTTAAACTTCATTTTATAAATCCTTCCACCCGCAAAAAAACCGTTACCCCATTTGTTGTAATAAAAATAAAATAGCTTATAAATGCATCGTTCTATCTTTACATCCGTTATATAAATACTATAACAATACGTTTCAAAGAAAATAAAATGACAGAAGTACTTATTCTTTTCCTGCTTATATTCCTAAATGCTTTATTTGTAATGACAGAGTTGGCGCTGGTAAGTGTAAGAAAAGGAAGATTGGAGGCATTAAAAAACAAAGGCAGCCTTAAAGCTGCCACAGCACTAAAACTGGCAGAAAACCCAGACAAGTTTTTATCCACCGTTCAAATAGGCATCACCTTGATCTCTATTTTAACGGGTTTATACAGTGGTGAAAAATTTAGCAAGGATCTTCAACCTGCCATCGAAAAAATAGCTTTTTTACAACCATATGCTGAAACAGTTTCTACTACCATTGTAGTGGTGATTGTTACTTTTTTGTCGATTATTTTAGGGGAATTGGTACCCAAAAGAATTGCATTGATGTTAGCACTACAAATTTCATTGTTGGTAGCAGGACCCATGAATTTTTTATCTAAACTCGCTTACCCTGTAGTGGGTTTACTTTCTTTTGTTTCGAATGCAATTTTTAAATTATTGCGCCTGAAACCTCATAGCGACAGTGCTGTAACAGAAGAAGAAATAAAAGCCATGATCACCGAAGGAAGTGAATACGGTTCTATTGAAGAAGGTGAAAAAGATATCATTGAAAGGGTATTTCATTTGGGCGACCGCAGCATTACTTCACTCATGACTCACAGAACAGATATTGTTTGGTTTGATGTAAACGATACCGTAGATGATATTCGCAAAAAAGAAGAAGATTTTGCATTTAGTACTTATCCTGTTTGTGAAAACACGGTAGATGATATCAAAGGGTTGATATCTATCAAAGATTTGTTCAAAGCCAATCCTACAACCGCTTTAAAAGACCTCGCCAAGCCTGCCTTGTTTGTGCCGGAAAACAACAAAGCCTACCAATTATTAGAGAAATTTAAATCTTCTAAGATACATACCTGCTTTATCGTAAATGAATATGGTACGTTGGAAGGAATGATTACACTAAACGATATTTTAGAAGCCATTGTGGGAGATGTACCACAGAGTGGGCAGGAAGAATATGAAATAGTAAAAAGAGAAGATGGCAGTTATTTAGTTGACGCGCAAATTCATTTTTACAACTTTCTTACCTACTTCGACAGGGCCGACTGGATGAACCAGGATGAACAAGATTTTGATACGGTTGCCGGTTTTGTGTTGCACGAGTTGGAACATATTCCTGTTACTGGTGAAAAATTTGAATGGAGAGATTTTAGTTTTGAGATCATCGACATGGATGGCCAGCGAATCGATAAAATATTAGTGAATGTTTCTGCTGAGTTGAAAGAAGAAATGGAAGCGCTTTAAAATTGTAAACTAACCTTGCTTTCCGGATTATTCAGCTTGGTACTTTTTCGGTTGCCGCCCACCGTTATGTGCATCAAACCTATTTGTTCTTTGGTGTGCTCGTACAAAATATTGTTGAAAATAGCTATGTTTTTCACCTGTGTAATGCCGGCTGCTTCATAATAACTGTACACCCCTTCTTCGATGATTTCATAGCCTAGGTATTTCATATTGATGGCTTTTCCATCTACAGTAAGTTTCAAATGTTGTTGTACATAATCGTTCACCAGTTTATCCATAGCAGCCCTGTTTGTTGGGTTGATCAAATCTACATGGGTTTTATAGGTCGTTCTCAATACCTTCTCAAAATCGTCGGTAAAAATTTTACAGCTTACTTCCAGTGTTTTGTCGGTAGCATTGTGTTCTATTTCAGTAACACTTACATAAATTGGATGAAGCACCCAACTACTGAAACATGTGCAAATAAAAACGACCATTAACCACTTGTGTAAAATCCGACTCATTGAATAGTAATAAAAGATGAATAACCCTATATTTGAAATCTGTAAAGGCAAACTTACAGTAAACTGTTGAAGGACTAGGCCAATATGAACGATTTTGCATTTTTTTTTGATTTGGGTTGGAAGCACATCATCAGTGCCGATGCCTTAGATCATCAATTGTTTATACTCGCACTTACAGCCATTTACCTAAAAGACAATTGGAAACAAGTACTCATTTTGGTCACTGCCTTCACCATCGGGCATTCCTTAACGCTGACTTTGAGTGCTTACGATATCATTCGGATCAGCAGCAAATGGGTAGAGTTTTTAATACCACTCAGCATTGTGATCACCGCTGCATTGAACTTGTTTCAGAAAGATTTTGAACAATCTACGCTGAAAAAAAATTATGTGTTGGCCCTGGTTTTTGGATTGGTGCACGGATTGGGTTTTGCAAATACCATCCGTTTTATGCTTGCAAAAGACCAGTCGATTGCCATGCCCTTGCTCAGCTTTAACATCGGGTTAGAAGTGGGACAAATTGTATTGGTTGGCATCATACTTTTGTTGAGTTATGCCATTGTAAACAAAGCAGGTCTGCCACGCAAATGGTGGGTTTGGGGGTTGTCGGCCACAGCACTTATCATTTCAGCCATCATCTGTATTCAAAGATGGCCGTTGTAAGCTCAAAAAAAAGTAATAATTTTAACGTCTTATACCATTCTAAATCAAACAAATGAAGCAATTATTTTCGTTTCTTATCCTCACAGCATGTTGCATCAGTGCAATGGCGCAGGATATTAAAAACAACCCAGGTAGCAACCACGGTAACCGATTCGAACAATTGGGAACCATATTGCCTACCCCCAATGAGTACAGAACAGCCAGCGGTGCCCCAGGCCCAAAATATTGGCAACAAAGATGTGATTACGACATCGTTTGTGAATTGGATGAGAGCAAACGCAAATTAACCGGTAAAGAGACCCTTACTTATTACAACAACTCACCAGATGTATTGACTTACCTATGGTTGCAGTTAGATGAAAATGAGCACAGCACTGTAAACAATTCAGGTTTTGAAACCAGTAATGGTATGCCAAGAGCGGTAACTGCAGATATGATCAAAAGTATGTCGGGCAAGCCAGATGTGGAATTTGGTCACAACATCACCAAGGTTACCAACGCTTTAGGTACAGCATTAAAATATACCATCAACAGAACCATGATGAGAGTAGAATTACCTACTCCTTTAAAGCCTGGTCAACAATTCATTTTCAAAATAGAATGGAACTACTTCATCAGCAACCGCATGGTAGAAGGTGGTAGAGGTGGTTATGAAAATTTTCCTGAAGATGGAAATGATATATATACCATGACGCAGTGGTTTCCACGTTTGTGCGTGTACAGTGATGTACAAGGATGGCAGAATCACCAATTTGTAGGATCAGGTGAATTTGCTTTGATATTTGGTAATTACAAAGTGGCGATGACGGTACCTGCAGACCATGTGGTAATGAGTACTGGTGTTGGTCAGAACTTTCAGCAAGTATTGTCTCCGGCACAATATGCCCGCTGGCAGAAAGCCCAAACTGCGAAAGATGTGGTAGAAATTGTAACATTAGAGGAGGCGGTTGCAAGAGAAAAACAAAAATCAACTCAAAAGAAAACATGGATCTTCAAAGCCGATATGGTGCGTGACTTTGCATGGGGAAGTAGCCGCAAATTTGTGTGGGATGCCATGCCCATCATGGTGGAAGGTAAAAAAGTGATGTGCATGAGTGGTTATGCCAAAGAAGCGTATAGCCTTTACCGTAAGTACAGCACAAAAGCTGTAGCGCATACTATAAAAACTTATTCTCAGTTTACCATTCCTTATCCTTACCCAGTGGCACAGAGTTTAGAAGCTGCTAACGGTATGGAGTATCCGATGATCTGTTTCAACTATGGTCGTACAGAAAAAGATGGTACATACAGCGAAGGAACAAAAAATGGTATGTTGGGTGTGGTGATTCATGAAGTAGGACACAACTTTTTTCCAATGATCATTAACAGTGATGAAAGACAATGGACTTGGATGGATGAAGGATTGAACTCTTTTGTAGAATACCTCTCAGAAGAACTATGGGACAACAAATTTCCTGTGGGCAAAGGACCAGCATACAAGATTGTAGATTACATGAAGTTGCCCAAAGATCAGTTGGAACCAATTATGACCAACAGTGAAAACATCATCAACTTCGGACCAAACGCATACAGCAAACCAGCTACTGGTTTAAATATTTTGAGAGAAACCATCATGGGCCGCGATTTATTTGATTATGGTTTTAAAGAATATGCACGCCGTTGGGCATTCAAACACCCTACACCTGCAGATTTATTCCGTACCATGGAAGATGCAAGTGCTGTAGATCTGGACTGGTTCTGGCGTGGTTGGTTCTTCGGAACAGAAGCGGTAGACATTTCATTGGACACTGTTAAATGGTCTATAGTAGATACAGAAACAGCAGCACCAAAACCAAGTGCAGGTGGAACCAGTAACACCCCTGTTGGTAAACCCATATTAAATAACTTTGATGACGTATCAAAAATAAGAAACAGAGAAGACAAGAACATTGTATTTGCAGTAGATGCAGATACCAGTCTGCGCGACTTTTATTGGAGATACGCCAGAGATATGGCTAAAGTAGATCCAACACCGCACAGCATGACCCGCCCAGCAGGTACAGTAGATACTTTTACCACTGCCGAAAAAATGGAATTGGCTGGTAATAAATATTTATACGAGCTCACTTTTAGCAACAAAGGAGGATTGGTAATGCCGATCATTGTTGAGTTTACCTTTAAGGATGGTACCAAAGAAGTTAAAAGAGTAGATGCGCAGGTTTGGCGCAAAAATGAAAACAAAGTGATCAAAACCTTTATGGTGAACAAAGAAGTGGCTTCTATCAAACTAGATCCCATGAGAGAAACTGCCGACATCAACGAAAAGAACAATGGCTGGAATGTAGAAACAGCTCCATCTAAATTCCAATTGTTTAAGGCAGGCGGTAGAGGTGCAAGAGGTGCAAGCGGAGGCGCTAATCCAATGCAAAAAGAAATCAAATAACTTTTATAGTACCTCATTCAAGAGCTGCTTCCTAGGAGGCAGCTTTTTTTATGGAATGAAAAATGCCAATTCCTCACATGAACCTGTATTTTTGAGTAGTGCTATTTAAAAATTTTAAATCAATCATCGCTATAAAACCGGTTTTGGCGGTGGCATTTTTATACCAATGTGATTTATATAATTTATTTCAAAGAAGTTTTGAATGCCCCCAAAGAAATAGTAACCCTTGGTTATGGAGGATTTGCATTGGCAATGACCATTGGCCGGTTAAACGGCGATGCTATTGTAGCCAAAGCCGGTAGTAAAAAAACTGTGATCGGAGGCTGTTTGCTGGCATCAGCAGGTTTTGCATTGGTGGTAATTGCCAGTGAGATTTATATTGCCTTGCTGGGTTACATCGTCATCGGATTGGGATGTTCAGGCATCGTTCCTATTTTATTTCGGGCATCTGCAGCTATTCCCGCATTGAGCAAAGTGGAAGGATTTGCCATGGTAACAACGGGCGGTTTGGTTGGATTTTTAGCAGGCCCAAGTGTGATTGGTATATTATCGGAAAAAACAGGCTTAGCTCCAGCGCTGTCATTGCTGGTATTGTTAACGGTAATGGCTGAGTTGGTTGCATGGAAAAATCCATTTTTAAAAAGAAGCAATACCCTGGTCGAAACCGCCCCTTTTGATGAACAGTTGTATTAGCTATTTATAAGCCTGTTCTGCCGTCTCTCACCGCACCTTTTTTACCGCGGTTCTTTTTTTCCCATTCTAACATCTCGGGTGTTTTCTCCACCTCTTTTTTCTTCATTGGAGTATTTGCAGCAGTAGTTGCAACTGGATTTATGATATTGTTCAGCTCCCATTTTTCAGATTTAACAATGGCACCTGTTTCGGGATTATAATATTTCCAGGTACCTTGTTTAACGCTATAAGGCACTGCCTTTATAATTTTGTATTCGGTGATCTCACCACTACCCGTTCCATAAATGGCAATGGTATCGTATGGATTTTCGGGATCGTACCCTCTCCAACTTTCTTCTCTTACCAACTCTCCTAAAAAGGTAAAGTATTGTTGAATACCGTCTTTACCACCATTCTTATAATTTTCAACTGACAGTAAGTCTCCTTCTAACGTGTAGATGCGCCATACGCCGTTTTTTTCTCCTTTTACAAACTCACCTTCTTCTTCATACCCTGGTTCTCCCCTCAAAGCCTCTACCCTGATGATCCATGCCCCATGTTTTAATCCGTCTTTTAAAACCGCATTCACTGTGTCGCCTTCCTGGGTAAGTGCGTAGGTTTTATATTGTGCATTTCCGCTGCTCACAAACAACAGTACAAAGATTGCCGTAAAGAGGATTTGATGTATTTTTAATGCTTTCATACAATGTACATTTTCTTTCAATAAAACTAACTCAAAATGAAGTTTAATATTGCTGCCAAATTTACTTTATTTCTCCTTTTTTTAAATGTTAATGTTCTGTTTGCTCAAATCAAACCTAGCAGTGTTGCAGAACGCATGGCTGCTGTAACCCAGCGTAAATCACTGGATGAATCTTCTACCCTTAAAACCATTGCCTTCCGTAATATTGGCCCATCAAATATGAGTGGACGTGTGGTAGATGTAGAAGTAAACCCCAGCAACCCCATTGAATTTTATGTAGCATACGCCAGTGGTGGTTTATGGCATACTGTAAACAACGGTCAAAGTTTAAAACCAATTTTCGAAAAAGAAGCTACTTACAGCATTGGAGATATTGCCGTAAACTGGAATACCAGAACCATCTGGGTGGGTACAGGCGAAAGCAACAGCAGCCGCAGCTCTTACAGTGGCAATGGCATTTACAAAAGTAACAACAATGGCAAAACATGGGAATACCTAGGGTTGCCCCAAACACAACATATTGGTAAAATCATTCTACATCCATCCAACAATGATGTAGCCTGGGTAGGCGCCATTGGGCCTTTGTATTCTGGCAACAAAGAAAGAGGCGTTTTCAAAACCACCGATGGCGGAAAAACCTGGAAACATACACTGGCCATTGACGAAAATACGGGGGTGATAGATATGGACATCAACCCCACTAACCCAAACGAATTGTATGCCAGTGCATGGTACCGCACCCGCAGTGCCTGGAATTTTGAAGAAGGTGGTAAAACAACAGGCCTTTATAAAAGTACGGATGCTGGCAATAAATGGCAATTGATTTCTACAGAAGCCTCCGGCTTTCCGGTGGGCAACAAAATTGGAAGAGTAGGTATAGCCATTCATGCAGCCAATCCCAATATTGTATATGCAGTGGTAGACAATCAAAACAACCGACCAGATACAGCTAGCAAAAAAGAAAATATCAACTACAGTCTGAAAGATTTTCGCGATTTGAATAAGGAAAGTTTTATGGCGCTGGATGATAAAAAATTAGACAGCTTTTTAAAAGCCAATGATTTTGATGAGAAGTATACGGCTGCCAACGTAAAAAAAATGGTGCAGGCCGATTCAATTAAATCTACAGCTGTGTTTGATTATTTATTCAATGCCAACACCGCTCTTTTTGAAACACCCATCAAAGGATGTGAAGTGTACAGAAGTGAGGATGCAGGAAAAACATGGACCAGAACCCACAACACAGGCATCAATTTATACAGCACTTATGGATATTATTTCGGTAAAATATCTGTGGCGGCAGACGACCCCAACAAAATTACCATCATGGGTGTGAGCATCCAATTGAGTACCGACGGCGGTAAAACCTTTAAGTCGAAAGACAATGCTGCAACCCATGCCGATTGGCATCCCTGTTGGATAAATCCTACAAACAACAACCACTGGATTGCAGGAAACGATGGCGGCTGCAATGTAACGTACGATAATGGTGATCATTGGTTCAAAGCCAACACCCCTTCTGTTGGACAGTTTTACAACATCACTACAGATGATGCCAAACCTTACAACGTGTATGGTGGTTTGCAGGATAATGGCACCTGGTATGCCTCCTCTACCACCCGTGAAACAGACCAGTGGAATTATGAAAACCCTTATGGATGGAAGCGAGTGGGCGGTGGTGATGGCATGCAGGTACAAGTAGATACCCGCGATAACAAAACACTGTACAGTGGTTTTCAATTCGGATTCTACAACAGAAGATCTACTGATGGTGGACGAGGCATTTCAATACACCCCATGCATGCGCTTGGAGAAGAAGCCTACCGGTTCAATTGGCAAACACCCATTCTGCTGAGCAAACACAACCAGGATGTATTTTATTATGGCAGTAATAAATTTCACAGAAGTTTAAACAAAGCGGAGAACCTTCAAACGCTCAGTAGTGATTTAACAAACGGTAAAAAAGAAGGCGATGTACCGTATGGTACCATGAGCACTATCAGCGAATCGCCCATTAAATTTGGACTGATCTACATTGGTACAGATGACGGCAACATTCAGGTGAGCAAAGATGGTGGTTATACCTTTTCGCTCATCAGCAAAAAACTCCCACAAGGTTTGTATGTTACCCGTGTTTGTGCCTCTTCATTTAAAGAAGGTAGGGTGTACGCTACATTGAATGGTTACAGAAACGATCACTTTAATGCCTATGTATTTGTGAGTGAGGATTTTGGACAAAACTGGACTGCCATTGCAAAAAATTTACCTGCAGAACCGGTAAATGTGATTATCGAAGATGCCGTACATGAAGACATTTTATATGTTGGTACCGATCATGGTTTGTACACTAGCTTCAATAGAGGCAATAGTTTTATAAGCATGAGTCACAACCTGCCTAATGTGGCTGTACATGACCTCACCATTCAAAAAAGAGAAAATGAAATGCTGGTGGGCACGCATGGCAGAAGTATTTTCATCACCAAGTTAAATGAGTTGCATAAACTTTTTGCAGAGCGTAAATAATTCCGATCATGAAAGATTATAAAAGTTATTACATCATCAAAGCCACTCCGGAAGAAGTGTACTTGGCACTCACCAATCCTGCAACATTGCAATTGTGGACGGGTGCACCGGCAGAGATGAGCACAGAACCAGAAAGTGAATTTTCGTTGTGGGAGGGCAATATTGCAGGTAAAAACATTTCATTTGAAACAGGAAAAAAAATAGTACAAGAATGGTATTTTGGTGAACAGGATGAACCTTCTATCGTCACCATTATTTTGCATGCGCACAAACAAGGCACCAGCGCAGAACTTAAGCACAACAACATACCCGATGAGGCTTATGAAGATATGGTAGAAGGTTGGGAGGATGTATATTTTGCCAGTCTGATTGATTTTTACGAGGACTGATGCCATCAAATAATTGCATCAAAAAGCCCCTTCCATTACAGAAGGGGCTTTTGATTTATATATACCAGATTCTTAAATGCAGGTTGTTATACCAATGTGATTTATATAATATGCCAATATTTTATAAATCTTATCCCGAATGCTTTCGGGAGTAAATGCCGATGGTATCAAACAAATAGTACAATGAGGCGATAGCCGATATTGGACTATATTGTTTGTCCAATCGGTATTATTTTACTTCAAACAAAAGCAAACTTTTATCTTCTATGAATGCTTCTAATTCGTCGCCCACTACACACTCCCCTACACCTGCAGGTGTGCCAGTGAAAATAAGATCGCCAATGTTTAGAGAAAAATAATTTGAGATGTTGGCAATGAGGGCGTCGAAACTAAAAATCATTTGAGCAGCATTTCCTTTTTGAACCACCTCTTTGTTTTTCAGCAAAGTAAAGTTGATGTTTTTTTTGTTTATTTCCGGGGTGATGTCGATAAATTTTCCTACCGCTGCAGAATTGTCAAATGCTTTTGATTTTTCCCAGGGCAATCCTTTTTTCTTCGCTTCGTCTTGAAGATCGCGGGCGGTAAAATCGATACCCACTGTAATGCCGTTGTAGTAATTAGAAGCGTGTCTTTCCTGAATGTATTTTCCGTTTTTGCAAACCCTTAAAACCAATTCGCATTCGTAATGTAATTCATTGGTAAATTCGGGATAGTAAAAAGGGGTGTGTGCCTGTAAAAGGGCACTTTTGGGCTTCATGAAAATGATTGGTTCGTCAGGAATCTCGTTGCCTAGTTCTTTGGCATGCTCGGCGTAATTTCTTCCTATGCATATTATCTTCATCCTAAGGCAGTTTTATGTGGCTGGTTTCATCTTCAAATGAAAAACGAAAATAAAGAAAAACAAATTATTAAAAGAATATAGCCCTTTTTTATTGTGGCAAACTGATATTAATGTTATTCATCATGCTCATGGTTCGCTCTAACCCAATGGTAGCAAAGCTTTCGATGGCATCTACTGCCTTCTCAATTTTGTACCGTACCAGCGCAATCTCGTCTTTTTGCCATTTGCCCAGCACAAAATCTGCCTGCATGCCTTTTGGATAGTTGTTTCCAATGCCAAAACGCAACTTTGGGTAGGCATCGGTGCCAATGGTATCCTGAATATCTTTTAATCCATTGTGCCCTGCCGGACTACCGGTACCCCGTAAACGCAATTTTTGGAGCGGAAGGGCCAGATCGTCTACAATGGTAAGGGTATTTTCTAAAGGAATTTTTTCTTTGTCTATCCAATATTTAAAAGCTTTGCCACTTAAATTCATGAAGGTGGTGGGGCATATACATATAAATTGTTTCCCTTTCCATTTTACTTCTGCTACAAATGCTAACCTTCCAGCACTAAAGGTTCCACCGTGTTTGCTGGCAAAAGCATGCACCACATCGAAGCCGATGTTGTGGCGGGTGTCTGAGTACTCGTTTCCAATATTTCCCAATCCTACAATTAAATATTTTGACATATTGCCGTGCTGTACTGGTTCAAAAAAAGTTTACATCATGTTGTTGAGGTAGTCTTGCAAGTCAGCCTCTGTTTTAATCAATACGTCTCTTACTTTACTACCTTGGCTTGCACCCACAATACCTGCGGCTTCCAATTGATCCATCAAGCGACCTGCTCGGTTGTAACCGAGTTTCATTCTTCTTTGCAGCAAAGAAGTACTTCCGCTTTGGCTGGCTACAATTAACCTGGCAGCGTCTTCAAACAGTGCATCTTTGTCGTTCACATCAAAATCTCTACTCTCCATTTCTTTTTCATCGATGTATTCTGGCAAAAGGAATGCATCTGGATAACCTCTTTGCTCTCCAATGCAATCCACAATTTTATCTACTTCGGGAGTATCTACAAATGCACATTGTAACCTCACCACTTCCCCATTGTAGCTAATAAGCATGTCGCCCTTCCCTATTAATTGCTCTGCCCCACCTGTATCTAAAATGGTTCTACTGTCTATTTTACTGCTCACTTTAAAAGCGATTCGTGCAGGAAAATTCGCCTTAATGGTACCTGTAATGATGTTCACCGATGGTCGCTGAGTAGCAATGATCAGGTGAATACCAATGGCCCTTGCCAACTGTGCCAAACGGGTGATAGGCATTTCTACTTCCTTGCCTGCCGTCATAATCAAATCTGCAAACTCATCTACCACCAATACGATGAAAGGCAGGTACTGGTGCCCTTTTTCGGGATTCAGTTTGCGTGCTGCAAATTTTTCGTTGTACTCTTTGATGTTTCGGCAACCTGCTTCTTTCAAAAGGTCGTATCTGTTGTCCATCTCAATACACAAAGCGTTGAGGGTATGCACAACTTTTTTGGTATCGGTGATAATGGCATCTTCTTCACCAGGTAATTTGGCCAGAAAATGCCTTTCAATTTTTTTATAAATACTCAGCTCCACTTTCTTGGGATCTACCAACACAAACTTTAGTTGAGAAGGATGTTTTTTATACAACAACGACACCAAGATGGCGTTTAACCCAACCGATTTACCCTGACCGGTAGCACCAGCCATCAGCAAGTGAGGCATGCTGGCTAAATCTACAATGAAATTTTCATTGTCAATTTTTTTGCCAATGGCAATAGGAAGCGAAAAAGTATTTTTTTGAAATTTTTCAGAGCTGAGCAAGGTCTTCATGCTCACGACTGTTTTTTTGGTATTGGGTACTTCAATCCCTATGGTACCTTTACCGGGAATGGGTGCAATGATTCGAATACCCAATGCTGCCAGGCTTAGTGCGATGTCATCTTCGAGGTTTTTAATTCTGCTGATGCGCACCCCTGCCGCGGGAATAATTTCATACAAGGTTACTGTGGGCCCAACCGTTGCAGAAATTTTCTGGATATTGATGTCATAATTTTTGAGCGTATTAATGATCTGGTTTTTGTTGTTTTCCAACTCCTGCGGATCTTGTACGATTCTTTCACTTCCATGATTCTCCAGCAATTCAAGGGAGGGATATCGGTAGTCTCTCAAATCTAAAATAGGATCGTAAGGTTTCAGTTGCTGCACTTTTTCAGAGGTCATACCCGCTGCTTCCACTTCGTTTTCTTCTGCTACTTCCCCTACCGATTTAATCTCTAACTCTAACCCATCTTCTGAATGCATAAGTGGGTCCTCAGGCTTACTTACCATCGGCTTCGGAACCAAAGGAATGGTTACAACGGGAGCCTCCGGCACGGTAGGTAATTCTATGGGTTTTTCAACATATACCGAAGGTTTGGCAATGGGCTCTTCGTCTTTTTCGATAATGGTGAGTTCGTGGTCAAAAGTAGGTTCTTGATGAGGCACGGGATGCATGGCACCTACATTACCTTTTAGTTCATTGTTCGAAACGCCCGTATTGGAGGCGGTTGGGAGCATGTCTTCTACATCCTCATCGTCTGCGTCAAATTTGCGCGAGCGAGTAGGTTCTGCAGCGGCTCCCTCATTGATAATAAGCGATGCTGCTGCTTGCGCTACTTCCAACTCATCCATCGGTGTTGTGGTCCCTTTTTTATTGGGGATGTTAAAACTTGGGTTAAAGCGCCAGATCACATACGCCAAAAATGCTACCCCAATCAGTAGAAAGGTACCAATGGTTCCGATGGTTAAAAACAAATAGTCTTTGCAAAGATCGCCCACTGCACCACCCCAGGCAAATTCCTGTGAGCTGAGCAACACAGAAGCCGTGACGCTTAACAGCGGCAAGCCCAATACCAGGTATTTGATGTTTTTTACCAAAGAGAATATCTTTTTCCCAAAAAAGAGGTTCACTCCAATTATGAAAAAGAAACTACAGAATAAATAGGATGCAACGCCGAAGCCTTTGTAAATGAAGAAGTGAGCTATAAAAGCACCAAATGTACCCATGAGGTTAGAAACTTTGCCTTCTGTTCCCAACAACAATTTATAGCCGTCTTTAAACACCATGTCCTGGTCTTCTTGCCAGGTAAATAGATACGAAGTGAATGCGATAAAAAATAGCAATGCAAAAAGCAGAAAAATACTACCGGTAATTTTATGGGTACGCTCATCCTTCAGCAGCTCTTTTACCTCTACTGTTTCCTCTTTTTCTTGCTTCAACGTATCAGCCGCCGCTGCCCCTTTCGCTTTGTTTGTTTTTACTTTATTGGCCATGGGTAACAAAGATAAATAAATCATAGCTGCATCTAAAGTAACATGCTAGATATATGCAGTTTAAACGAATTTATGTAGGTTTGGTAGTAAACTGCCTAAAATTGAAAAAAAATATTGCTTTTTATTTCTTCCTCCTACTGCAATTAAGCGGCCAAACGCAGCCTGCAGATTCTATTGAGCTCATAAGAACCGATTTTGTAAAAAGCTATCAATCCATCACCAACTACATGGATCTGTACATCGATAGCAACAAAGCCGTTACTACTCCAGCATTATTTGCTCAACAATTTATGCCTTTAGCATCATTTTCCGGGAGCCAAAAAATTCCTGCAAAAATCATAAATGCACACTTCTATTTGCGATTTGGTTTGCACAACGTAGGAGGCGAAACCAAAGAATACAGTTTGTTTCCGGGCAAATTGGTAAATAAAATGAAATTATATTACAGCACGGATGGAGGAAAAAATTTCAGCAGTTACCCTGTTAGTGATCATTCTTCGGGGTTTTTAAACTTTGGAATAGATAGTGGCCAGAAAATTATTTATGTATTGCAGCTGACTTTTTTCAAACACTGGAGTAATAACATCATACCCTCACTCATTGATATCAATCACATTGAATCTTTTAAAAATGAATTGTACAGAACACAAAACGAGCGAAGAACCGTAGGCCTTGTTATTAGTGGTATGTTGTTTATGTTGATGTTGATTACTTTACTCAATTTTATCATTACAAAAAAAATTGAATTTCTCTACAGCACATTGTATTCTCTTTGTATGAGTCTGGTGATTTTTTTTACAGCTTTACTATTTAATAATCCTAGCTGGTTCAAAGGTTTTTACATGTCGTATGTCGATTTTATGATGATGATGGCGGGCATGTATTTTTACCTCAGTTTTACCCGAAAGTTTTTAGATGCGCCTATTCATTACCCATCCCTCAATAAGTTTTTAAGGTATATCTCCTTATTTGTATTAGGCATTATGGCTTGTTACAGTATTATTCATTTTGGTTTCGATGCATTTCAGTACGAGATCTATTTTTTAAACACTGTAAAATTTATTTTGCTGGCGGCTGGTGTAGCATTCATCGTAATGTCGTTTATTGTAAAAAACAAGTTGATGGATTACCTCGCTTTTGGTGCAGCCGTTCAAATTGTTTTTTCTGCTACTTCTTTGATAATGGGCATTAGGGGGCACACCGGATCTAGTATTTTCGACTCTCCCATTTTTTATTACGAATTGGGTGTAATGAGTTCTATCGTATTTTTCTTGTTGGGATTGTTTTACAAAAACAAGTTAGAAATCATCAGTAAAATAAAAGAGCAGGAAGCCATGAAGCTGGAAGCAGAAAAACAATTTTTCAAAAACCAATTGGCTATTTACAAAGCTCAACAAGAAGAGCGAAACCGGATCAGTGCCGATATGCACGATGATTTAGGTGCGGGCATGACCTCTATTAGATTGTACAGTGAGCTGGCAAAAGTTAAGGCAGTGGAAACGAATTTTCCTGAGCTAGATAAAATATCCTTTCTTTCAGATGAGCTCATCAATAAAATGAATTCCATCATTTGGAGTATGAGCAGCCAAAACGATAACCTAGCAAATATGGTGGCTTACATAAGAAGCTATACCATCGAATACCTGGAAGGCACTGGCATAAAACCCACGGTTCAGCTACCCGAAATATTACCTGAATTGGTGGTAAATGGAACCATCCGAAGAAATATTTTTCTATTGATGAAAGAAGCATTGCAAAATATTGTAAAACATGCCGAAGCTACCGAAGTTGTGATTTGTATGAATAAAGAACCAATGGGCTTTTCGCTCACTATTCACGATAATGGAAAAGGAATTGATTTAGGAAATATTCGCCAGTTCAGCAATGGATTAAACAATATGCGCAAACGCATGGAAGACATTGAAATAGATTTTAGCATCGAAAAAAAGAATGGTACATTGATAAGATTGTACAAACAAACTCAGTAATTTTTTTTGCCGTATATTCCTACAAAAAGAAGCACCCAACCTGCTATGAATGCTACACCTCCAAAGGGAGTAAGGGGTCCCAGCCATTTATAACCCGGATGTACAATAGCCTGTACGTAACACAACATATAAAGCGAACCACAAAAAATGACGATGCCTGCCAAAAACAACCAGCCCGCGGCTACGATGCGTTTGTTGGGAAACTCTTTGTATACGATGGCCACCAATGCCAATGCCAACAAATGAAAAAATTGATAACGCACTGCAGTTTCAAAAGTTACCAAAACCCGCTGGCTCACTATTTCTTTGAGCGCATGTGCTGCAAAAGCCCCCATACCTACGCTGAGTGCACCAAGCAGGGCTGCTAATTTTAAAAAACCTTTATGCATGTTCGTTAGTGTATAGGTATAACAATATGGTCGATGGCTTTTTCATCTAGCCCTTCTGTAGCTAAGTGAATTTTGGCCTGATTGTAATGTACCGCTCTTTCTTTCAATTTTTGCTCAATAAAAAACAAGAGCTCTGCTTCATTGAGGTTTTTTACCAGCGGCCTTATAACCTGTTCCGACAAAATGTTCCGCATAATGGTAAGCGGATCTGATTGAAGGAGGATGGTAAGCCCGTGTTCGTTCATCCAATGAATGTTATCAAAAAAGCAAGCTGTGCCTCCTCCACAAGAAACAATCACTGGTTTTAAATGTTCGGTATTTCGTAAAGAGATGGCTTCTTTTTGCCGGAAATAATCTTCGCCTTGTTGCTCAAAAATTTGCAGAACAGATCGGTTTTCTTCCTTTTCAATCATCTCATCCAAATCGAGGAATTGATATTGGTGCCTTTGAGCCCAAATACGACCCCAATGTGTTTTTCCTGTGCCCATAAAACCAATGAGGAAAATGTAAGAAGATGTATATGAAGGTTGGTTTGTCAGCAAAATAATTTAAAAAAAAAACAAATTACCGTTTATTACCCAAAACACGAAACAATAAAAATAAAGTGGTTACTTCTTTTTGCGATAATCTCCGCGCTTCCAGGCTTTCAGGAATTCGTTCCAGGCAAATGGGTTAAAGATATTTTGCGGGGGCGCCTGACCAGAATAATTGAGTTTTTGAGCACTTTGGCGCAAGTAAATATTACTGGCTTCACGGCCATCTGTTGGTAAAGAAGCCACAAGCACTCTACGGGTAGCATAGTCATTGTTGGCACGGGCTATTTCAATGTCATCGTCGGGCACTTTGGTATTCACAAAATCTCTTTCAAACTGTTGCCTGCTGGGCCTGGGTTTGATGATGGTGGCAGGCAGGTAAACCGTGTCGTTTACCATTAATTGAATAAGGCTGTGCTGATTGCCAACAATATCTTTTTCTATACTTACGGTAACGGGTTTGTATCCTACACTGGTAAATTCTACCTGATCGCCTTTGAGAACCACGATGCTAAAAACACCTCTGTCGTTGGTGATGGTACCCCTGTTCTGCCCTTTCACTACTACACTCACAGCGGGAAGACCTTGCAGCGAATCTGCCGTCATTACCAAACCATACAGCTGCACCACAGAATCTTTAAAAGTTTCAAATTGGGCTTTTGCAGACATAGGTAGTATGAAAACAAGGATAAAAAAGTATAGTAAATTTTTTTTCATGAATACAAATGTTCAATTATCATAGATTTTTATGATGTATCGCCCGGTGTTGGTTTGCGTAACCTGTCGCAAAATTGTACCGGATAAAAAAAGATGAATAGTGGTATTCCGTACAAGTGAGTGACACAACCAAAGTTGAACAATGGCAAGATGCTGGCTCAAAAATAACAACTTTTCCTATTTGATAAACAAAGTAAGGTCCCTATTGGTTAATTTTACCACCACAAAAGTTTTTTAACAAATAATTGAACGATGACCAAAGAGGAAATATTAAAGGCGCTGAGTAACGTAGAGGAACCGGATTTGGGCAAGGACCTTGTGACGTTGAACATGATACAAGATGTTGAAATTAATGATAACAAAGTTTCTTTCACCATTGTATTAACCACTCCTGCTTGCCCCATGAAAGACATGATGAAAACGGCGAGCACCAACGCGGTAAAATTACTCGTGAATAAAAATGCAGAAGTAACGGTGAATTTCACCAGCAAAACCAGCAGTAACAGAGTAGATGGTAAAACCATTTTAAGTGGAGTGAAAAATATTATTGCTGTGGTGAGTGGAAAGGGGGGTGTTGGAAAAAGTACGGTGAGTGCCAACCTGGCTTTGGCCTTAGCCGCTGGTGGTGCAAAAGTAGGTTTGATGGATGCGGATATTTATGGCCCAAGCCAGCACATCATGTTTGGCATCAGAGATGAGCGCCCATTGATGAAAGAAAATGGTGAAAAGGGATTGATAGTGCCGATCGAAAAATATGGCATCAAAGTAATGAGCATTGGATTGTTGATAGATGAAAAACAAGCCGTTGTTTGGAGAGGGCCCATGGTGAGCAGTGCCATTCGCCAATTTGTGAGTGATGTAGATTGGGGCGAGTTAGATTACCTTGTGATAGACATGCCACCCGGTACAGGTGATATTCACCTTACCATTGTACAAACAGTACCGGTTACCGGTGTAATAGTTGTGACTACACCACAATTAGTAGCCATTGCAGATGCAAAAAAAGGAGTAGCTATGTTTGGTCAATCGCAATTAAAAGTTCCTGTGATTGGCCTCGTAGAAAACATGAGTTATTTTACACCTGCTGAATTACCTGATCATAAATATTACATTTTTGGCAAAGACGGCGGTAAGCACCTTGCAGATGAATTTGACATTGCCTTGTTGGGCCAGATACCCATCGTACAAAGCATTCGGGAAGGTGGCGACAGTGGTGTACCAGTGATGGTAGGCGATGATGCCATCAGCAAAAAAGCTTTTGAAGAATTTGCGGGCAACGCAGTGAGAAGTATTGCGATGCGCAACGCCAACATCCCTGCTACTCAAATTCAGGAGATACTCGAATAAGGTTTTTTTGAAAAATAGTTTTAAAAAATCCGGTGTTGTCAGCACCGGATTTTTTAATGAAAATACCACAGCAAAATATGCTTGAAAGAAAAATAAACACGTAGTTTAGAAAAATGAAAAAGAATCTGTTTGCCGCACTTAGTACTTTCTGGATATTCCTATCATGTAATGCTCAAAGTAAGATGAAAGAAGAAGTTACCACTACAACCACCAACAACAGAACATTGGATGTGCAAGGCCACAGAGGATGCAGGGGTTTGATGCCGGAGAATACGATTCCTGCTATGTTGAAGGCAGTAGAGTTGGGCGTAACAACGTTGGAGTTAGACGTGGTGATAACCAAAGACCAACAAGTGGTACTATCGCATGAACCCTTTTTTAACCACGAAATTACTACCAAACCCAACGGAGAATTGGTAAGTGAAGCGGAAGAAAAAAGATTGAATATTTTTGAGATGGTATTGGAGGAAGTTTCAAGATACGACGTGGGTATGCGGGCACATCCAAGATTTCCAGATCAGGTAAAGTTGAAAGTGGCAAAACCCAGTCTGCGAGCCGTTTTCGACAGTGTAAAAGCCTACTGCAACCAAACCGGAAAACCCATTCCTTTTTTTAATATTGAAACCAAGAGCAACCCAGCAACAGATAATGTGTACCATCCTGCCCCTGCCGTTTTTGTAGATTTGTTGATGGCGGTGATTGCCAAAAAAGGGATGCAGGAAAAAACGATGATTCAATCTTTTGATTTTAGAACCTTACAATATTTGCATCTGAAATATCCAACAATGGCGACGGTAGCGTTGGTTGAAGGTTTCGACAAAACTCCCTTCGAAGGGCAACTTGATAAATTGGGTTTTGTACCCAATGTGTACAGTCCAAATTATGCTTTGGTAGATAGCAACTTAATTGTAGCATGTAAACAAAAAAACATAAGATTGATACCATGGACGGTGAATGATACCGCCGATATGAAACGAATGAAAAGCCTTGGTGTAGATGGCATCATTACCGATTATCCAGATCGGTTGTTGAATTTGAAGTAATGGAGGCTGTTATCTTCCGCTGAAAATATTGTATTAAAAATCTAAGGAATTTAATGCTTACCCAAGCAATGAAAGCTCCGCCCAACAAACCTGTGAACAATCCCAAGATTAAAATAGTTGGTTTCGAAGCATGCAGGTTAAACAGGTATGATAAGATACCAAAGCCCGCCACACCGGTGAAACTAGCCAGCAAAATAACCGTGCTGTACCATGCAGTTTTGAATCCGGCAGTCCATGATTTTTTATACCAATGTGATTTATATAATATGCCAATATTTTATAAATCTTACAGTGGTAAATGCCGATGGTATCAAACAAATAGTACAATTAGGCGATAGCCGATATTGGACTATATTGTTTGTCCAATCGGTATTATACATACCCACAAAAACAGCGGAAGACACAATACCAGCAGCTATCATTCCCAGCAGTATTAAAACAGTAATGAAAATAAGGGCTACGGTAACGACAAAAATGAATCCCATCAAAAAAATTGCACAAAGCGCAAGCATCAATAGAAATGTATCCATTGCTTCATCTGGCACTGGCAATGGTGCGTTCATGGTATCCTGAGCATTACCCCATACCGGCCAAAACAACACAACCAGTAATAAAATACTACTAGCTCCTTTTAAAAGCAGGGATTGTTTTTTTAGAAAATACCCAACCATTGCCAAGCATTTTGATACAACAATTTTGATTGAAGGGATTCGGTAAAATTCATCTCTTCAATTAATTTACCGGGATGATGTTCCCCTAACGGGAAGGGATAATCGCTTCCCATACAAATATTGTCTTCCCCCATCACATCTATAATAAACTGCATGGCCTGCTTATCGTGCACCAAACTATCTATCCAGAATTTGCCGATGTAATGGCGGGGGCTGATGGCATTGTGGATGGCTACCAAATCGGGTCGCACCTGAAACCCATGTTCTATGCGGCCAATGGTAGAAGGAAAGGACCCTCCGCCATGTGCAAATGCTACTTTTAATAGCGGAAATTTTTCGAAAATACCGCCGAAGATCATGGAACAAATGGCACGACTGGTTTCTGCGGGCATGCCCACCAGCCAAGGCAACCAATAGCGTTGCATGTCATTTTCACCCATCATTTCCCAGGGGTGCACAAAAAGGGAACACCCGAGTTCTTCGGCTCTTTTGTAAAAAGGAAAAAAGCGGGAATCGCTGAGGTTGATGCCATTGATGTTAGAACCAATTTCGAGGCCGGGCATTTTTAATTCCAACACACATCTTTCCATTTCGGCAATGGCCAAATCAATGTCTTGTAAAGGAACCGTACCAATACCGATGAAAGATGCTGGTTCTTTTAAAACAGCAGAGGCAATATGGTCGTTGAAAAACCGGGAAGTATCCAAGCCATCTGCCGGTTTTGCCCAATAATTAAACAACACCGGAATGGTGGATAGCACTTGCATTTGCACACCAGTAGCTTCCATGTCTTTTTTTCGTAGGCTCACATCAAAACAGTTGGGCTCTACTTCTCTAAAAAGTTTATCGCCCTTCATCATGCAAGCTTTGCAGTTGTTGTGTTCCAGATGAATAAATTCTCCGTACCCAAATTTCTTCACCCAGTTAGGCATGTGTTGGGGCATGATGTGCGTATGGATGTCGATCTTTTTCAAAAAATAAACGGGGTTAATTGCTTTGCTTTATTTATCCTTTTTTTATGGGTGGGGCCATCATTGCACCACATTTGCTACAGGTACGTTTGTGATCATCGCTGTAAAAACCATTCATCACTGGCGGTAACTGAGTTACAATGTCTGAAACGTTCAAGTATTCTTCATACAGTTTATTGCCGCAATTTTCACAGTACCATAAAAACCCATCTTCTTCTTTCTCGCGTACTTTTTCAATGACCAACCCTACGGTACCAGGTCCTCGTTGTGGTGAATGAGGTGTTTTAGGGGGCAATAAAAAAATATCCCCTTCTTTGATGTGAATGTCTTTTGGTACACCCTCATCAATAATTTTCACTACAATATCTCCTTCTATCTGGTAGTACAATTCTTCTGATTCGTTGTAGTGATAATCTTTTCGGGCATTGGGGCCACCAACGATCATCACAATAAAATTTTCGGCCTCCTTGTAAATACATAGGTTGCCCACAGGGGGCTTCAATAAATCACGGTGTTCATCGATCCATTTTTTTAAATGGAAGGGAGTAGTAATGGCCATGGTAATGTTGTTTAAAGTTTTTGAACAAAGAAGCTTTTTGCTTCAGTTGTAATTGCCTACAATTGATGCTACTAAATTAACAAGGCTTGCTGGTTTTTCCGCATTTAATCTGAAGCATCTGCAACTGTTGTTCATTTTATTGTACCAATCATTATTGCAAACCAGGGTTATATCTTCTTAAATAAACAACAAGAACCGATGCTTTTCGTACCCGATTACAGAACTTAAAATAGCTTATTTTTGATGTATGCAACTAGACATTCCTTATCAACTTCAAAATTTTATTGGCGGTGGTTTTGTAAGTCCATTGAATGCTGCATTTATACGCAATATAAACCCTGCCACCGGAGAAGTGGTAGGTGAAATTGCTGACAGCGAAAAACAAGATGTTGAAGCTGCGGTTACAGCGGCAGAACAAGCTTTTCCCAGTTGGAGCAGCAGTTCTTCGGAAAATAGATTTAAGATTCTTAATACAATTGCCGACCTCATAGATGCCCATCAAGAAAGCCTTGCTTTGGCTGAAACCAACGACAATGGCAAACCACTTTGGTTGAGCAAAAAAGTAGATATTTATCGTGCTGCAGCCAACTTCCGATTTTTTGCTACTGGCATCATGCATTTTGCCAATGAAGCACACCAGATGGAAGATAAGGCTATCAATTATACTCTTCGCCAACCCATTGGAGTGGTGGGCTGCATCTCTCCCTGGAATTTACCCTTGTATTCATTCACCTGGAAAATAGCACCTGCGCTTGCCGCAGGCAATTGTGTGATTGCCAAACCCAGCGAGGTTACGCCGGTAACGGCTTACTTGTTGGCAAAAATTTGCAAAGAAGCAGGCTTGCCAGATGGGGTGCTCAACATCGTTCATGGAACGGGGCCCCGTTGCGGCGAAGCCATTGTGCAACACCCGGGCATCAAAGCCATTTCATTTACAGGAAGTACCCGAGCAGGCGAAAGAATCGCCTCTATTGCTGCACCCCTATTTAAAAAATTATCCTTGGAGTTGGGTGGAAAAAATCCAACCATCATTTTTGCAGATTGCAACTGGGAAAAAATGCTGGATACCGTGGTACAATCTTCCTTCAGCAACCAAGGGCAAATTTGTTTGTGTGGCAGCAGAATTATCATTGAAGCGAGTGTGTACGAATCATTTAAATCAGCATTCATAGAACGAACAAAAAAATTAACCGTAGGCGATCCATTACAAACAGAAAGTTTGCAGGGCGCCATCGTGAGTAAAACTCATTTTGATAAAATTTTGCAGTGTATCCACAATGCACAAGAAGAGGGTGGAAATATCTTAGCAGGTGGACACGCCATCCAAATAGAAGGAAGATGTAAAAACGGTTTTTTTATTGCGCCTACCATTATCGAAGGATTGGGCCCCAATTGTGTGACCAACCAAGAAGAAATATTTGGACCGGTGGTAACCTTACAAAAATTTAATACTGTAGAAGAAGCATTGCAGCTTGCCAATGCGAGTAGTTATGGATTGGCTTGTAGCATATGGACCAATAACATCAATACAGCGCATTTGGTGGCGCAAAAAATAGAGACAGGCATTGTTTGGATCAACTGTTGGATGAGAAGAGATTTGCGCACTCCTTTTGGCGGTATAAAAAACAGTGGTGTAGGAAGAGAGGGCGGATGGGAAGCGTTGCGGTTTTTTACAGAAGCAAAAAATGTTTGTATAGAATATTAATGTAAAGCGGCCTTTATGAATAATAACTTTTGAGCTAATAAAATAGAAAAAATGGAAGTAGAAAAAGATCAATATGATGCTGGCATGGAAGTGTCAAAGCAACCCTTGGGAACGGTTCATACCAACAATGCCGCCAAACCACTCGGGGCTTATCCGCATGCAAGAAAAGTAGGCGGTTTGTTGTTTTTATCGGGCATCGGATCGAGGCAAGCAAGCGACAATAGCATACCCGGTTTAGAATTGGATGCTGAAGGTAAGATTGTAAAGTATGATGTTGCTGCTGAATGCCACTCAGTATTTGCCAATGTAAAAGCCGTGCTGGAAGCAAGTGGCAGCAGTTGGGACAAAATTGTAGACGTTACCGTTTTTCTAACAAACATGAAAGACGATTTTAAGATCTACAATAAAATTTATGCGGAATATTTTTCGGGTGTAGAAGCATGTAGAACTACTGTAGAGGTAAACTGTTTGCCCACACCCATCGCCATCGAATTAAAAGTAATTGCTACTATATAAAATATTATGGAAGAAAAAGTAGGTATGCCCGTAGGGCTAAAAAACACATTAGACTATGCGCAATATCTCGATCAACAAGACGAGCTACGCATGTTCAGAGATAAATTTTACATTCCCATCATTCATGGAAAAGAAGCCATTTATTTCACGGGAAATTCATTGGGTCTGCAACCCAAAACCACACAGGAGTATGTGTTGCATGAATTGGAAGACTGGGCCAACTATGGGGTAGAAGGCCATCATCATGCCCGTAATCCTTGGCTGAGTTATCATGAAATGTTTGCAGCTCCTATTGCAAAACTTACGGGTGCACTGCAACAGGAAGTGGTGGTGATGAACCAACTCACCGTAAACCTTCATTTGTTGATGGCGAGTTTTTACAGACCCACTCCGCAGCGTTTCCGCATTATTTGTGAAGCGAAGGCTTTCCCTTCAGACCAGTACATGTTGCAATCGCAGGTACAATTGCACGGTTTGAACATAGACGATACCATTATTGAAGTAAAGCCAGCAGAAGCAGAACATACCATAACCACCAAAGCCATTGTAGATACCATCGAACAATACAAAGACAGTGTAGCACTTGTGATTTTTGGAGGCGTTAATTATTATTCTGGTCAGGTGTTTAACATGCCGGCCATTTGCGCTGCGGCACATGCAGCAGGCGCTTATTGCGGTTTTGATTTGGCACATGCAATCGGCAACATTCCATTGCAATTGCACAATTGGGATGTTGATTTTGCAACTTGGTGTAGCTACAAATATTTGAACAGTGGGCCTGGCGGCGTTTCGGGTGTGTATATTCACGAACGATTTGCAACTGATACCCATTTCCCCCGAATGGCAGGCTGGTGGGGGCATAACAAAGAAAGCCGGTTTGTGATGGGGCCTGAGTTTGATCCCATTCCCACCGCAGAAGGCTGGCAGTTGAGCAATGCACCTGTGTTGAGTATGGCTGCACACAAAGCCTCCTTAGATATTTTTGAAGAAGCAGGCATGGAAAGATTGCACAAAAAATCGGTGGCTTTAACCGATTATTTATTTTTTGTGTTGAATGAAGTGAATAAGTCTTCAGCAAATAAATTATTAAAAATCATCACTCCAACAAATGCCGCTGAAAGAGGATGCCAGGTAAGTATGTTGATGTTGAAAAATGGTAAAGAAATATTTGAAGCTTTGAAAAAAGCATCGGTCATTGCCGACTGGCGCGAACCCAATGTAATTAGAATTGCAACGGTTCCCTTGTACAATCGTTTTGAAGATGTGTATCTATTTGGAGAAATATTGCAATCGTTTAGAGATTAAAAAAATAAAGTACAGCAGAAAAGCAAATACAGAAACATCAACTGGACGAAGAAATTTATGATTATGAAAAAAGAAATCACCATTATTGGTGCCGGTTTGGTTGGATCATTGCTGTCTATTTACCTGAGTAAAAGAGGCTATAAAGTAGTGATCTTTGAACGCCGGAAAGACATGCGGCAGCAAAAAATGCAAGCAGGCAGATCTATTAACCTAGCGTTGAGCGATCGGGGCATAAAGGCTTTGGAAGAAGTAGGCATCATGGAGGAGATCAGAAAAATTGCCATCCCAATGCATGGCCGTCAAATGCACAACCTCGATGGCACTGAAGTGTACCAAGCCTACGGAAAAGAAGGGCAGTTTATCAACTCTGTATCGAGAGGAGAACTCAATTGTAGACTCATGGATTTGGCAGAAGCCCACAACGTGACCATTTTTTTTGAACACAAATGCGAAGAAATAGATTGGAGTAGAAAAAGAATTGTATTCGATGATAGTGGCAATGGCGCTTCCTTGGTACATCATTTTGATCTGTTGTTTGGCAGCGATGGCGCTTATTCTGCTGCAAGATTGAATCACCAGTTACAACACAACCGTTTTCAATACCAGCAACATTATATTGATTTTGGATACAAGGAATTACATATTCCTCCTGCAGAGAACGGAGGATTCAGGATGGAAAAAAATGCATTGCACATCTGGCCTAGGGGAAATTACATGATGATTGCATTGCCCAATACCGACGGCAGTTTTACCTGCACTTTGTTTTTCCCTTTTGATGGGGAACCATCTTTTGCGTCTTTGAACAACGAAGAAAAAGTATTTGAATTTTTCAGTAATACTTTCCCTGATTTGATACCGTTGATGCCCACATTAACAGAAGACTATTTCAACAACCCCACAGCATCGTTGGTAACAGTGAAATGCTTCCCTTGGATCAGAGAAAACACATTTGCCCTCATTGGCGATGCAGCACACGCTATTGTTCCATTTTTTGGACAGGGCATGAATTGTGGTTTTGAAGACTGTTCAGTGTTGAATGAATTGATGGAACAATTCAATGATGATTGGAATCAGATATTGCCTGCCTACCAGCACTTACGCAAACCCGATGGAGATGCCATTGCCGACTTGGCATTGAATAATTTTATAGAGATGCGGGATAAGGTAGCAGACCGAGTTTTTTTATTACAGAAAAAAATTGAAGCACAGTTCAGCAACAAGTACCCAGAAAAATGGACGCCCGCCTACAGTTTGGTCACCTTCAGTAAAAATGTTCGGTACAGCGAAGCGCTGAGCAGAGGTTTGTACCAACAAGGTATCATGGATGAAATAATGACCATGCCCAACATAGAAGAAAATTGGAACAGTATTGATGTAGAAAATAAGATACTCGAAAAATTGATCAGCAAGCCTTTCTAAAATGTACGACATCGGATATTTTAAAGCAGAAGAAAAACAAGACATCCTTGCATTTATGCAAGCACATTCTTTTGCCACAGTTATTGGAACCAACCAGCAGCTTCCTGTTGCTTCACACCTACCGCTGCGCATCATTGAGCAGAACAACGAGCTTTTTTTATCCGGACATTTGATGAGGAAATCAGCACATCATTTTGCGTTTGAAAAAAATAAACAGGTCTTGGTCATTTTTCAAACCGAGCCTGCCTACATTCATGCTAGTTGGTATGAAAATCCGGCACAAGCCAGTACCGTCAATTACATGGCCGTTCACGCTGCCGGGGAAATAGTGTTTGGAGATGAAGCAGAAACTTTGGCGGCCATCAAAAACATCACCGATACACATCTTGGCGAAGATGGCCCCGGCTCTTACGCAGCAATGCCGGAAGCCTACATAACACAACACATAAAAGCCATTGTATCCTTTACCATTAAAGTAACGGCATTGCAACATGTGTTTAAATTGAGTCAGAATAAATCATTACAAGACAAAACCAATATCATTGCAGCATTGGAGAAGCGTGGAGGATCTGGCGATCTGTTCATTGCTGCTCAGATGAAAAAATTAATTTAATAAGTTTTATGAATCGCGATACACTCGTTCAACAAATAACAGCAAAAGGCACTTACCTCTGTGTGGGTTTAGATACTGATTTGAGTAAGTTACCAAAGCACCTGCAACATGAACCCAATGCAGTGGTGAAATTCAATAAAGCCATTATTGATGCCACCAAAAATTATTGTGTGAGCTATAAGATCAATACCGCTTTTTATGAGTCGATGGGTGTAAAAGGTTGGGAAGCCATGGAAGAAACCGTGGCGTATATTCCATCTACCCATTTTAAAATTGCAGATGCAAAAAGGGGTGATATTGGCAATACTTCTTCTCAGTATGCAAAGGCATTTTTTGAAACCATTCCTTTTGATGCCATCACGGTTGCGCCCTACATGGGAGAAGACAGCATTCGTCCTTTTTTAGAATACGACAACAAGTGGACCATTGTATTAGGGCTTACGAGCAACAAAGGTGCTGCCGATTTTGAAATGCTCACTGTTACAGATGCAAAACAACATCCTTCTAAACTGTATGAAAAAGTGTTGCACAAAGTGGCCGAATGGGGTACTCCACAAAACCTGATGTTTGTAATAGGTGCTACCCAGGCTGCTGAATTTGAAAACATTCGTACCATACTACCAGATCATTTTTTCCTTGTTCCGGGCGTTGGCTTTCAGGGTGGTAGTTTAGAAGAAGTAAGCAGGTATGCAATGAACAAAGATGTTGGCTTATTGGTAAATGCCAGCAGGGCCATTATTTATGCAGGACATGAAGAAAATTTTGCAGATGAAGCGGAGGCTATTGCGGCACAATATCAAACAGAGATGAAGGGATACTTGCAATCATTTTCTAAGTAAGGTATTATTTTATTCTACTTTCTATTTCAGCTGCTAATATTGCAGCCCATTTGGCATACTCTTTATTGGAGGGATGCAGTTTGTCGGTTGCCAAAAACTGCTCATCTCCTACATCCATCCTTTGGCTGTCAGTAATATCTATATAATAACAACCCATCAACGCAGTGATGGTTTTGCAGCAATTATTGTAAGCATCTATTTCTAAGGCAATGCTTTCGCGGTTTCTTCCTTCTGCAAATGGCGTAACACCCCAGTCGGGTATACTCAGCACCATCACTTTTTTTGGATTGCCTCCAGCAAAATCAATGGCTTTTTGTAACAGCAAGGCAAACTCGGGCTCAAAATCGGTGGTGGTTCTACCACGATATTGGTTGTTTACACCAATGAGTAAACTCACCACATTGTAAGTGGGTAAAAAGATGGTTTGTTCTATTTGTGCCAACAACTCATCTGTTGTAAACCCAGTTTTGGCCACCATTTCTGGTGCATCACAATGAATGCCTTTGCTGCGCAACAATTGCATGGTTTGATAAGGGAAACTGTCATAAACAGGTAGTTGTTCGCCGATCGTATAGCTATCGCCCAGCGCGAGGTAGGTTAAATTCATGGTTAAATGTAAAAAAAAGGGCGCATTTAAATGCGTTTCAACATTAAACAAATGATTTTTTGGGTGAAACAAGGTAATTATCTTTGCAGCAAAATTTTTAGCGAGATCTCACATCCAACTAAAAACATTTTCACACTCAATTTTACACAAGTCGATGGCAGCCAAAACAGATAATTTTCAGAGCCCAGATTATTTTAATGTAGATGAATTATTAACCGATGAGCAAAAGCTAATCAGGGAAACGGTGCGCAGTTATGTTAAAAAAGAAATTTCTCCCATCATAGAAGATTATGCACAGCGGGCTACTTTTCCTGAACAAATTGTAAAACAATTGGGCGAATTGGGATGCTTTGGTCCTACAGTTCCTGAACAATATGGAGGTGGCGGATTAGATTACATCAGCTACGGTTTGATGATGCAGGAATTAGAAAGAGGCGATAGTGGGGTACGCAGTACCGCCAGTGTACAAGGAAGTTTGGTGATGTTCCCCATTTATCAATATGGCAGTGAAGAACAACGTAACAAGTATCTTCCAAAATTAGCCAGTGGCGAATGGTTGGGATGTTTCGGACTCACAGAACCCAATCACGGCAGTGATCCAGGCGGCATGCTCACCAACATCAAAGACGCAGGCGATCATGTTATTTTGAATGGTGCGAAAATGTGGATCAGCAACGCTCCTTTTAGTCAGGTGGCGGTAGTATGGGCCAAAGATGATGCGGGCGATATTAGAGGCGTGATTGTAGAAAGAGGGATGGAAGGATTCAGTACACCCACCACACATGGCAAGTGGAGTTTGAGAGCCAGTGCTACCGGTGAGTTGGTGTTTGATAATGTAAAAGTTCCGAAAGAAAATATTCTTCCAAATGTAAAAGGATTAAAAGGTCCGTTGGGCTGCTTAACCAAAGCCCGTTACGGTATTGCTTGGGGTGCTATTGGCGCTGCGATGGATTGTTATCACATTGCGTTGGAGTACAGCAAAGAAAGAGTACAGTTTGGCAAACCCATTGGGGGATTTCAGCTTCAACAAAAAAAGTTGGCGGAAATGGTTACGGAAATCACCAAGGCTCAATTGTTGAACTGGAGATTGGGTGTGTTGATGAACGAAGGAAAAGTTACACCAGCACAGGTGAGCATGGCCAAAAGAAACGCTTGTGAAGTAGCTACCAATATTTGTAGAGATGCTCGCCAAATGCTAGGCGGGATGGGCATTACAGGCGAATACCCGATAATGCGCCACATGATGAACCTCGAAAGTGTAATTACTTATGAAGGCACACATGATATTCATTTGTTGATCACAGGTATGGATATCACTGGTTTCAACGCGTTTAAATAATTTGACATCATTCAAGAAAATATTTCTGAAACATCAGGTATGGATACGAACACAACCGCTGTGAATGCAGCAACTCTTTTAGACGGAACAGGTTTGGTAGCAGTGATTGGGGCTGGGCAAATGGGCAACGGTATTGCGCATGTATTTGCACAAACAGGTTACAAAGTAACGTTGATAGATGTAAGTGCGGAGCAGTTAGAAAAAGCAGTGGCCACCATTACTAAAAATTTGGATAGACAGGTAACAAAAGGTACTCTTACTGAAGATCAAAAATTGGCTGCGGTAGCCAATATTCAAACATCTACCAATTTAGCAGATGCCGTGGCAAAAGCATCATTGGTAATTGAGGCAGCTACGGAGAATGTTGACCTCAAACTAAAAATATTCAAACAAATAGATGCTGCTGCTCCAACTGGGTGTATCCTTGCCAGCAATACTTCCTCTATCTCTATAACAAAAATAGCAGCTGTCACTAAAAGACCTTCGATGGTGATTGGCATGCATTTTATGAATCCAGTACCAGTGATGAAGTTGGTAGAAGTGATCAATGGATATGCTACCAGCAAGGAAGTGAGTGAACTCATTGTAGCCATCAGTAAAAAATTGGGTAAGGTTCCCAGTGAAGCCAACGATTACCCTGGCTTTATTGCCAATAGAATTTTAATGCCAATGATCAATGAAGCCATTTGCAGTTTGCACGAAGGCGTTGCAGGTGTTGAATCTATAGACACCATTATGAAGCTTGGGATGGCGCATCCAATGGGGCCATTGCAACTAGCCGACTTCATTGGATTGGATACCTGTTTGAGCATTTTAAAGGTGCTCCACGAAGGTTTTGGTAATCCAAAATACGCACCATCACCTTTATTGGTCAATATGGTAATGGCTGGTAAATTAGGTGTTAAAACAGGAGAAGGATTTTACAAATACTCTACGGGAAGTAAAGAGTTAGTGGTGAGTGATGCATTTTTGTAGAATTATAGGCTAACTCAAAAAAACTCATGGCAAAGGTTTGCTCCCAAACACACAAACCACTTTATACCCCAATGGCTGGTAGTACTTGCTCAAGGTATTGCGAATATTGTCTTCTGCCAGTCGCAAATAACTTTGATTGCCTTCGAGGGTTGCACTAGCAGATGCATAAAGTTGTTTTTGCGCGCTCACAAATTCTTCCATGGTTACCGAGCTAAACAATCCTGTTTTGTTCATACTCTCTAAACGATCAAGCCTCAATTGCATACTCAACAATTTGGCAGCAGGCAGTGCTATGGTAACGGTACTGTCTTTACTGTTAATGGTAAGCTGCTGGTTTTTCATATCCACCCCAAATTTGGCTTCGTAAGGCAGCGCAACCTGAAGGGTATTTTCGGCAAAGTAGTTTTTTACTTTGTCCCAAACATCTTTGCCATCGCCTTTATTGCTGACTGTTATTTTTGTTTCGCCGTTTACTTCTAAAGATGCCAGTTGTGCAATTTCTTTGATAAGTGCTACGTTTTGAACGATGTCGGTTTTGGTTTGTCCCTCCCCATTTTTCTTACCCAAAAAATAAAATGCAGCTGCAACCAGCAGTATCAAAAAAATTACAATTCCGCTTTTCATATTGCTTTCGTTTGTTTTTTTGTTTTCGCCACTAGGGCATAACTATCATCTATCAATTCTTTTACCAAACTCCATTTTAATCCAGCAAAGATCACTGTATTCCAATGTTTTTTGTTCATGTGGTAACCAGGCAATATTTGTTCGGGATACCTATCTCTAAGTTCAACGGCTTTGTCAGGATCACATTTTGCATTGAACCTGGGTTCGGGTTCGTCTAAGCCCATCAATAAAAATATTTTATCATTTACCTTAAACACAAGGGTGTCTTCACCAAAAGGAAACCCTTCGATTACAGATGGCTTTTCTAAAGCATAACTTCTGATGTCTTCGATGTTCATGGTTTATAACAATGACTAAAGATAAAATAAAACGCCCTCATTTGCGGAGGGCGTTTTATTCATTATTCATTTTATTAAAATTTATCTGAGGATGGTAACATCTGTTTTAACTGTTACTACCCTACCTGTGATCAATGTGAAATTCAACACTGCATAATAAGTAGCATCTGGAACAGGTTTGCCACTGTAAGTACCATTCCAGTTATTGCGATAATCTCTAGATTCGAATACTTTATTGCCATACCTGTTAAATACTTGTACGGTAATGTTTCTCAAACAGCCAAAATCATCATACACCTGCCACAAATCGTTGTTGCCATCTCCATTGGGAGTGAACGCATTTTTAACCTTTACACAATAAGGAATAATGGTGATCAACACATCGTCTGTTGCCACACAACCAACGCTATTGGTAGCTGTAAGCCTGTAGAGTGTGGTAGATGTTGGTTTTGCAATAGTGTTGATGTTTATAGCAGAAGACAGGTTCGTAGCCGGCGTCCACAAAATGCTACTCGCTGGCTCACTGGATGAACCAAAAATTTGTGCCTCATCGCCAGAGAAGATGCTGATGTCAGCGCCTGCACTCACTGTAAACAGCGGTGAAACTGTTACCGTAACCACATCGGTTGTAATACAGCCCAGAGAATCTCTGGTAGTGATGGTATAAGTGCCCGCTGGCGCCACAAACAGATTGGAAGTTTGGAACACACTCGGATTGCTACTAATGCTGTATTGATAAGGAGGAATGCCTGTTACGTTGCTAACGGTAATGCGCCCGGTTTGTGTACAAATAATTTCAGCTGCGCTCACGTCTGCCGAAACAGTACTAAGAATAATATTGGCAAAAGCGGTATCTCTACAGCCTGTTGCATTGCTAGCTATGAGTCGGTAAATGCCACTCGCCGTCACTGCTGTTGGGTTAGCCACTACAACGCCATTCAAAGTCCAAACGGATGTTAGCGATGCTGTGTTGTACAGGCTGGTTAAATTGATGGCATTCCCGGCACATCTGATGATAGAAGTATCGGCTCCAATATTTGGACGAGCATTTACCGTTACGATGGTAGTATCGGTACAAGTGATACCATCTGGTCCGGTTGCAATTACGGTATAAGTATATTGACCCGGAGTTGTTGGAACTACAACGCCAGTAGGGTTTTGCAAAGTAGAACTGAAACAATTTGGACCGGTCCATGAATAGGTAGCATTCGGCACATTATTGGCGGTGAGGTTAACGGTTCCACCAATACAAATTGGACCGTTGTTACCCGCAGTAAGGTTGCAAATGATGCTACAATTACTAGACCCTGTGCCACCCGTTTGTTGGTAGGTAATGGTACCAGGGTTGTCGCTAAAGTTGGTCACGAGGAACAAATAAAATTGTCCTGCTACTGCGTTTGGAATATTGGCAATTTCTACGTTTGCGGTAGAGTAACTACAATCAACAATATTTGCTGCAGAAATACCAGTACAGCTAGCACCCAGGCTATTAAAAGGACCCCAAACTATAAAGTCAACATCCAATGCAGTACCAGTAGTACTGGTTTGCGAGATGGTGATGTCTATATTTCCCGCATTTTGAATCTGCAGATAATAGAAGGTAGGATTGGGTGTAGTGCTCAAACACCCATAAACACCTCCGCCGCCTAAACTTGGCTGACCAGTAATATTAGGCACAGTAAATGTACTGGTGCTTGTACAGAAAGGTTGTGCTGTAGCACAGGTAGAAGCGGGTGGTGGTGGTGGTGGAATAGATGCGCAAATGTCGAACGTACCATTGTTATCGTTTCCAAATTCCCAGAAGCGAACCCAAAGGGTACTTCCAGGAACCAAACCAGTTCTGCTGATGCGTGGCATTAAACCATTCGGGCTGTCATCATCATCACATTCAATGAAAGTAAGATTGCCGCAAGTGCCACTATAGATTGCCATACCACCGTCGGTCATTACTCCCTGGCGAGAATCAATAGTAATAGAACCCGTACATGGTACGGTTAATCGGAACCAAACATCAGCGCCTGAATATGCCGCGCAACCCGGATTTGGTACATTGGAACCTGTAGCACTTTGGTTGGTGAAAGTTTGAAAGTTACAAACCCCATTTTCGCCCACATTCAAGGTGATGGCATTACAGGCATCATCATTAGCGGGTGGCGGTGGCGGTGTACCCACACAAATGGTGAAATTGGCAAAACTACCTACGGTGGCGGTAAAGGTCCACACACGAACATAGTAAGTTTGACCAGGCACCAATCCGTTCAATGACATTGTATTGGGATCTGAACACTGTAGCTGGGTTAAAGCACCGCAGTTGGCACCTGAGTAAACAGCCATTACCATGTCAGTAACAATACCACTGACGTTGGTTAAAGAAATGGTATGAAAAGGTTGCACAGCAACAAAAGAATACCAAACATCGTCGTTAACGCCAGTAGCTCCGCAGCTGGGTGCCGGCACCCCTGTAGAAGGCAATGCAGATGCAGTACTACCCACAGTAGTTACAGCACACAATAAATTAGAATTTACGGTAAGTGGGGTTGCACCTGTGCAATTGTCGTTGGCTGGTGGTGGTGGCGGTGTACCTATACAAATTGTAAAATTCGCACCCACATTTGTGGAAGGGAAAGTCCATACCCGAACATAATAAGTTTGCCCTACGATAAGCCCTGTTACATTCAAGATATTTGGATCAGAACAAGCTACTTGTGTTAGGGCTGCACAGGTTCCGCTGTATACTGTCATCACCATATCTGTGGTAGTGCCTGTAATACCTGTTAAAGAAACCTGGTGATTTGCATTGGTAGCCACAAATCTATACCAGACATCATCTGCTACTCCTGCAGCACCACAGCTTGGTACAGGTACGCCGGTTGAGGCAGTAGCTGAAATGGTGGTTCCTGTTGCTGTGGCCGTACAAATAAATGAGGGGTTCACCGTTAATGGAATTGCATTAGCGCATGCATCATTTGCGGGTGGTGGCGGTGGTGTCGTTACACAAATACCAAAAGTTCCTCCTACGCCCCCATTGTATTTCCAAAACCGCACAAACACTGAACTACCAGGTGTGAGGCCCGTTCTGTTGATCAAAGGCATCAAGCCATTTTCACTGTCATCGTCATCACATTCTATCAAAGCCATGGTATTACAATCACCACTGTACAAGGCCATACCGCCGTCAGTAATACCCCCTTGAATAGTATTAATTATGATGGCACCACCTGCGGGTACTGTTATTTGAAACCAAACATCATCTCCCTGAAATGAGGCGCAACCAGGAGCTGGGTAACCGGTTGAAGGAGTTGAATTTAATGTGGTAAAAGTTTGATAAGTACAGGTACCAGAAACGGGCAATACAACAGCTGCACAGGGATCATCGTTGTTGGGCGCCTGTGCTTGTGTAATGGCAGAAGAAAACAACAAGCCTATAAGTATTAAAAAAGGGCTTAGAATGTTCTTGAGGCTGTATAATAAAGTTTGATATTTATTCATTGTATTAGTTTTTTTAAATAGCTGGTAAATATGCTGGCAATAATGGATGGTGAATTAGTTGTTTGACCTTTTAAAATCAAAACGCAGCCCAATTTCATGGGCGCCAGAACCACCTGAGAAAATGCTGATGGGTGTTTGATAATAATCGTAACTATACGTAAGGCCAACGCTTTGAGCCAGTCTGAAACCAGCTTGTAAAATCCAGGCTTGTTTTACTCTCCAGTTTAGTCCCCACCAGATATTATCCTGGTAATTTACATTCATCCCAAATTCATACTCACTCGGAGAATTTTCAATCACCCTCACCAATGCATTTGGTATAAGATATATGTTGGCTCCGGTATTAAATCTATAATTAGCCGTAATATTATAATGACGGTACAACTTTCCACCCTGGTTGGAGTTAGGTACATTGGCCAGTTCTAATTTCGATTGAATCAGCTGACTAACGGCGGCGCCTACACTCAGTTTGTCGTTACTGTAGTAAACTCCGGCACCAGCATCTAATCCTAGTTTGTTTTCAGCACCTGCTAAAACAGGATCGCTGCCGAGTGAACCCGTCAACTTACTTCTGTCTATCGCAAATTGTAAAGCACGGAGTTCTAAACCAAGTCCGACCTTGTGTTTACCATCCTGAGAAACGATGTGTTTAGAAAAAGCTAACTGGGCGCCGGTTCTACTGGTGGGCCCGGTTTCATCTCGGTACAGATATGCACCAATACCGGATTTTAAGTTATCGAGTTTTACATCTCCATATAACATAAATGTCCGAGGGTTTCCAGGGAACGAAGACCACATACTGCGATACGAGGCGCCTACCATGTTTTTGTTAGCGATTCCTGCCGCGGCCGGGTTGTACATGGCGTTGTGCTGTAGGTATTGACTGGTAAAATAAAGTTGTTGTGCGTGGGAGTTATAGCCGTTTAGCATACCCAGCAATAAAAGTAGAAGCGTACATTTTTTCATGTTTTGCAGATAGTTGTGGCCTAAATTTATAACAATATGTTAAAACTGCCACGAAGCCTGCAAAAAAATAACAACGGTTATAATAAATCTACAAAATGAACATTCCGCAAATTGTTGATTTTATACTTCCATTCGTCCGATCTGCGCCTAGGAACTTCAACATCCATGCTGCTGAACAATTGTTGTTCCTGTCTCAAAACTACTCCATTCAACTGCTTTACGATGAGCATAATATCGTTCATTTGAGTATAGTCGAATTGTATAGAAAACCGGCTCATAATGGGCTTCTGCACCACAGGCACAACTTGCAACACCAAAGAAGCAGCGGTTTTATAAGCGTTGATCAAACCGGGTACGCCCAATAAAGTACCTCCAAAATATCTAACCACTACAATACAGGTGTTGGTTACCTGTTTGCTGTCAATTTGTCCCAAAATAGGTTTCCCCGCCGTTCCAGAAGGTTCACCATCATCATTTGAGCGGAACTGTTTTCCATCCAACCCTAATCGATATGCAAAAGTATGGTGCACTGCTTTGGGATGTTCTTTTTTTAAAGCAGCTAGGTTTTTCTTCACGTCATCTGTATTCGAAATGGGAAAGGCATAAGCAATGAACCTGCTTCCTCTGTCTTTGAATTCGGCCTGTGCCTCCTGTGCAATTGTATTGTAAAATTCCATATTTCCTTTATTATGCGAGCGCAATCATCAGAATGGCCGCTATCGACAAAGCTATACCAAACCAATTGGTGCGGGTTAATTTTTCTTTGAAGATCAACCATGCTACAATGGCGCTAAAAAGTACTATACCCATGTTGTTTATGGGAATGATCACAGAGCTGCTGTCACCAAAATTTTTAAGTACCATCACCAAACACCAAATAGAAAAATAATTGGGAATGCCGATGGCTATGCCAGCCAGCAACGATGCAGGTTGAAAACTTTCTTTTTTTCGAAGTAGTTGAATGATCAAGTATAAAAACCCTACTGCAAATGCAGCAGAGAAACAACTGATGAGAAAATCATCTTTGTTAACATCTGTGATAAAATGATGCTGTACATATTTCACCATGGTATCTACTATACCCGTTCCAACAAAAACCATCAAAGGCAAAATAATTTTGTCGAAAGAAATACCCGAAGTTTTTTGCGCTTTGTTGTTGTTTTTATTAGAAGGATACAAGGTAAGCACCACTGCGATGAGGGCCAGCACGATGCCTGCAATTTTTAACCATCCTGCAGTTTCATTGTATAAAAAAATAGAAACGATAAAAGGAATGATGAGTGATAATTTACTGGCAACCGATGCTACTGCCAATCCACTTTTTTGTACGGCGAGTGCAATTAGGTTAAAGGTTACAAAAAACAAAGCCCCCATTATTAAAGCATATTTAAACCAAGGTTCTGATGGGTAATGTGCGTAATCTGGCACGGCTCCAATCACCATGCTACCGGTAATGGCACAGGTGAGGTAGTTGAATAGAATGGCTTGAGGTTTATTGATCTTAAAACGATCGCACCATTTGAATGCGATGGTAAGGGAAGAAGAAAGCAAAATGCTTCCTATTAAATAGATCATGCCAAAGAATTTTTATAAGTGGAAAGCAAATCTGAATCAATCGTACACTCATTGGTTAATTGCTGATGATGAAGTGTAGGCGCCGGTATTCCTTTGTTTTTAAATAAAGTTTTGTTGTTGATGACCAGCGCTTCGTCCCACAAACCAGCATCAATAAACGATTGCAAGGTATGGGCGCCGCCTTCTACAATGAGCGATAATAATTTTTTATTGTATAATAATTTCATCAGGAACAAAAGCAATGAAACTCCTTCCTGCACTTTGGCATAGTGAATATGCCCTTCTTGTTTTTCGGTTACACTATTAATAACAATCACTGGGGCCGTGTTGGCAAAAACTGCTGCAGTTGCTGGTAACTGCAATGACTTATCTATGATGATTCTAACAGGATGATTGCTAAACCCGTACCTGCTATTGAGCATGGGATCATCGAGCAATGCTGTTTTAAATCCCACCAAAATAGCAGCTTCTGTAGCCCTTAATTGATGCGTATATCGGTTCGTGTATGCGTTGCTGATGGCCAGTCGTTTGTAATTTTCCGCAGCTATGTAACCATCTGCAGTTTGAGCCCATTTTAATAAAACCCATGGGCGCTTTTTTGTATGAAATGTAAAAAAACGTTTGTTCAAATCAAACACTGATTGCTGTAAAATATTTTCCGTCACAATGATACCAGCTGCTCTCAATTTAGCGATTCCTTTACCATCTACAGCAGCAAAGGGATCGCTAATGCCTATCACCACTTGCGGAACCCGATGCTGAATGATGAGATCAGCACAAGGGGGTGTTTTACCAAAATGATTACATGGTTCCAGCGACACATACAAAGTGCTTGCTTTTAGCAGGTGTTGGTTTGCGGGAGAAACGCTGTTAAAACAATTCACTTCTGCATGGGCTGCTCCATACTGTTGGTGGTAACCTTCGCCAATAATCTTGTTGTCATGTACCAATACTGCGCCTACCATTGGGTTGGGCGCAACATTCCCTGCACCCAATTGAGCCAGCTGCATACAACGTTGCATGTATAGTGTATGGTTTACCAAAGTGTGTAAAAATAAACTAAGTTTGTGAGCATGCGTTGGAAAGAATTGTACAGTCTTTTTTTGAATGAGCTCACCCTACAATATGGGATGGATGAAGCAGTAGCTATCAGCCGTATTTGCCTAGAAGAGATAGCCGGAAAAGACCGTTTTTTTATTTTATCGAATGGGCACGATACGATAGACTCCGCTACTGAAACAGCCATGCTAGGGGCTTTGGCCCAGTTAAAACAAGATGTTCCTGTACAACATATTACCGGAAAAGCCTGGTTTCGAAACCTGCATTTGAAAGTAACAGCAGATACCCTCATACCCAGGCCAGAAACAGCCGAACTGGTGCAACTTGCCATTGACTGTATGGTAGTGCAAAACAAACAAACCGTATTGGATATTGGCACAGGATCGGGTTGTATTCCCATCAGCATTAAAAAAGAATGTGCATCGGCAATGGTGTCAGCTATCGATGTAAGCTATGCTGCGCTGGAAGTAGCCAAAGTAAATGCATCCCAACATCAAACCGCCATTGAGTATATTTTTATGGATTTTTTGGATGAAAACAACTGGAATTCGCTGGGTACTTACGAAGTCATCATCAGCAATCCTCCTTACATTCCAATTGCAGAAAAAGAATTGTTAGATAAAAACGTAACGGCACATGAACCTGCCCTTGCTTTGTTTGTAGAGAATGAAAGCCCGTTGATTTTTTATGAAAAAATTGCCCGGTTTGCAACAAAGCATTTAGCCGAAGAGGGATATATTTTTTTGGAAACCCACTGGCAATATGCCTATGAAGTGGCTTCCGTTTTTATGGAACAAGGATTTGATGCCAGCGTAGTAAAAGATTTTTTCGACAAGGAAAGAATGGTGATAGCTACTCGCCGCCTGTAACAGTTGCAGAGGTGGTGGCCCCTAACTTACGCGCTACTTTCATCACATTTACAATTTCGCCCCATTGTGCTACAGAGTCGGCATTGATTACTACAGCGGGCTTAATGCTATCTCCTTCATTGATGTATTTTCTTAAAACAGATTCAAGCGAATCGTGTGGTATCAATTTAGAGCCTACATAAATATTTTTATCTTTGTCTACACTTACCACCACACTTTGTTTTTGTTTGGTATCACTTTTAGACCTTGGCACACTCATTTTAATCACATTCGGATTGGCGAGTGTAGATATCATCAAAAAGAACATCAGGAGAATAAACAGAATGTCGTTCAACGGACCGGTATCTACCTCAGAATGTTCGTCGCGTAATTTATTTTTTCTTAAACTCATGTTGTGTAATTAGGTTGAATCAGGTACAATAGTTCCCGTCTGAAACAGTAAGACTTATCTCGTTGGTTCCTGTAAAATATCGATGAGTTCACTACTGGCTGCTTCCATTCTGTTAGCAGTTCTGTTGATCTGTGTATCCAAATAACTGTGTGCCAAATAAGCCAACATACCAATGATGAGACCAGTGGCAGAAGTAATCAATTTTACATACATCGCATCTGCAATTTGGCTGATTGATGGATTGCTGATGGTGGCAAATTGTTTTAGCAACAACACCAAACCTACTATCGTACCCACAAACCCAAACAATGGCGCAAAACGAGCAATCACTGATAGCATGGTGAGATTTCTTTCCATTTTATACATTTCAAGCTTTCCTACATTGTTCATGCTATTCTCAATAGCGTCTATTGGCTTGCCAATACGCTGGAGGCCTTTGTCGATCATTCTAGCAACAGGGTTATTGGTGTTTTTGGCCAGACTTCTAGCAGCGGATACGTTTCCATTTACTATATGATCTCTGATGATGCTCATGAAATTTTCATCTAGTTGCCCTGCTTTTTTTATCACCATTAATCTTTCAATGAAAAAATAAACAGCCAATGCAAATAAGATCCCCAAAGGAATCATCAAAGCACCACCCTTGCTGAGTAAGGTCCAAACAGATTCTGTTTGAATAACGGCCGATGCTGCGGAGGTACTGTCTGTTTGTAGGAAGATGTCAAACATATAAGGAGTTACTTTTTAAGGTTATTGTTAATCTAGACCAATATTATGCCATTTTACGAGAATGCCCTGCAATGAAACGAAACATATAGGGAAACGCTGCACAATAAATTGTTAATAAAGCGTCATTCTTATTCGCTTAATCCATCTCTTTTAACGGTTTCAATAGAAAATGCCGGAATACAAATACTCCAGTATTCACAGGGCTCCTCAAAAGGATTGCTATAACGTACACGGCTACCAGCTTTTATAAGCATGCTTTGTCCGGCAGCCAACACCACCGTTTTTCCATCAACTTCAAACTGTTTTTTGCCTTTGTTTACAAGTGTGTATTCATCAAACAAGGGCTGTTGAAAAGGCTCTGCCCAACCAGGAGGCGCAACCATTCTTGCGATGCTGTGTGCAGATTCGCCCGTGCTTGCGTAGCCTATGTGTTCTTCTATTAATTTACCATCGGTAGTAGGTACTACGAATGGTGTGGTTTGTATAAAATGTGGCATAATGTTGTAAAAAAAATGTGCTGTAAAAATACAGCACATTTATGTATAAACGAGTTGATGTGAATCAAAGCTTTTCTTTCTCCAGTTGAGTCATGGCCATGATCTGTTTCATGGTTTTCTCCATACCATCACTACCGCCGTCTAAGAATATTACATTCCCTTTGCCATATTCAGCAAAGTTTTTGATGGCTTCTACCCACATACTGAACAGAATTACATTGGTATCCAAGTTGGCTTGTTTCATTTCTGATGCGGCCTGGCTCATACCACGGGCCACTTCTTCTCTGAACAATGCAACACCCTGTCCGCGCAATTGTGCCGCTTGTCTTTCAGCTTCTGCCGCAATTTTGATGGCGTTACCTTCTGCCTCTGCCGATTTAGTTTTAGTAATCAGTAAAGCCTGACCCTCGTTTTCAGCAGCCGCTTTTAAATTGTTACTCGCTACCACCTTGCTCATACTTTCAATAATGGCTTGATCAAAAGTTATGTCATTGATCTGCAAATCTAACAGGTGGTACCCCCACTCTTCGAGTGAAGCATCTACGTGTTCTTTTACAAACTCTACAATATCTCTTCTTAATCCTAATATTTCTGCTTGTTTGCGGGTAGCCACAAATGCCCTGATGTTGCCTTCAATGGTACGCACCAACGCTTGCATCAGGTCTTTATCGCTTATGAATTTAAATGCTACTTTTTTGATGGTTTCATCTTCTGAATTTTGCACAGCATATAACAACATCGACTTAAAATATACATTCGCCTGATCGATGGTAACTGCCTGAAATTCCAATTCTACAGAGCGGTTCTGGATACTTACCCTTTTGTAAATCTGGTCTATCACAGGAATCTTAAAGCGCAAGCCTGGCCGGTGATTGCCCACATATTTTCCAAATCGAGTGATCACCGCAATAGTTCCCTGATTTACGGTAAACAAACCGCTATATATCAGAAACAAAATCACAATGATGTACCAATAATTTAAGTAATCCATAACTATTTAATTTATTTGAAAGATAATACATTTTGATAAAAGAAAATGTCTATTTGTACTTATTCAGTTCGCTCTTCCCAAATAGCAGCCAATTGTATCAAGGTTTCAACTGCTTTTACCATATCCTTCACACCTACCCATTCTAATTTACTGTGTATGTTTTGCATTCCTGTAAAAATATTCGGACAAGGCAACCCCATATAGCTTAGCCGGCTCCCATCCGTACCCCCACGGATGCTTTCTTTTTTTACTTGCAAACCAGCCCTTACGATGGCTGCTGCTGCATATTCTGCCACTTGTGGGAATTGTTGCAACACATCGTACATATTTCTGTACTGCTCTTGGGATTGGTATAACATGGTAGCGCCTGGATATTTGTCAACAACGGCCTGCGCTAGGGAACGCAATCTTTCATGATGAGCCACTAGTGCGGGTGTTGAAAAATCTCTTACAATAAACCCGATACTGGCTTTTTCTGAAATACCATTGAGTGATACCGGGTGAACAAACCCTTCTTTCCCATCAGTAGTTTCAGGACTCCATTCGTTGCGCGGCAAACTGGCTAATATTTCACCCGCAATTTTCATGGCATTTACCAGTTTATTTTTTGCATAACCCGGATGTGTGATCACGCCTTCGATGGTAATGGTAGCACCATCGGCGCTAAAAGTTTCATCTTCTAAACTTCCTATTTCGCCACCATCTAAAGTATAACCGAACTGGGCGCCCACTTTTTGCATATTAATTTTAGCGGTTCCTCTTCCCACTTCTTCATCTGGGGTGAAAACGATTCGAATTTCACCATGCAAAATGGATGTATGATCTAATAAGGTTTGTACCGTTTGCATGATGATGGCAACGCCTGCTTTGTCATCTGCACCCAATAACGTGAGTCCGCTTGCAGTGATAATA
>JBIIPY010000134.1:0-5076 GCA_044342365.1 Ferruginibacter sp.
ATTGTTATTAAAGCACAACTTCACAAAAAAGAGCCCCCAATCGGAGGCTCTCAAAATATTCAAACTATATTCTTTTTCCAAATTACTGAGGTAACAATACCTGGTCTATTACATGCAACACCCCATTCAGATAATGATTGTCTCGGTTGGTGATATTGCTGGCAGTAGCATTTACCACACCTTTTACGGTTGCAGTTGCAGCCACTGTTCCAAATCCTGGTATGGTGGTAAAGGTAGCTTGTACGCTTACGCCGGGATGGCTTGGCACTGCGCCGTTTAACAAGGTTGGTGTACTGGTAGCAGTTGTAGGAAGGTTTACAGAAAATGCTCTGGTTCCCAAAACATGGTATACCACAATACCTTTTACAGTGGTAATAGGTAAAGAACCTATGAACGCGCTAAAAGTGGCAACGGGTGCATTTGCAGGAATAGCCCCACCGCTCAAGAACGACAATACATTTTTAAATGCAGTGGTATCTGGTGCAAACACGGTTAAGTTAGCACCAATGTTCAACAATGCAGCTCGAAGTGCACCAGGAGCGGTTGGATCCATGTCTGCTCTGTTCACTGCATCTTTTAACAAAGACAAAGCAGGATCCGTATCAATTTTATTCCACAAGTAAATGGATGGTGGTGCATTTACGGCTGCAGTGTGGTGAATTACCCCATTGGCTGCTGCAAGATCAAGAGGTGCAGTTAGCGGAATATTGTTCAACCAGGCACCATTGCTGCGGCGACTTGGGAAGGTAGTTAACCTTAACAATGCACTCACAGAAGGCGCAGGATTTAAAATACTAGGGTATTGAAAATTGGGGAAAGTGGTTGGAATAGCCGCAGAGGTAATTTTTTGCGGACAAATGTTATAACTCACAATACCTGCGGCACTTGATGCCGGTAAAATATTGCGAATAAAATTAGAATGCACCGCATCTGGCGAAGCAGTCGGAATGGCACCACCTGAAGCCACATTCACAAATGTGCGCATGGCTGCATTTCCCGGCACAAACATGGTGTAAGCAGAAGCATTGTTGCTGATAACGGGCAACAAACCTCCTCTCACAATCATTGCGTAATAAAGACTGTCATCTGGAGCTGCAGCCAATACCTGTGCAAGGCTCTGACCTGTAGGGGCCGTTATTGGCGGATTTGGGAACTGCTCCACATCCTTGTTACAGGAGCTGAGCACAGTAATAGCTGCTGCCATTACAAATGTTCCGGTCTTCAATTTATTTTTAAAGAAATTCATAATTCAATATTTAATTTTTTTACAATTGCTTTGGAGCGTTATTAATATACGTTGTATCCAAAAGAAACATAGTACAAACCACCTACCTGCGCATTACCAATTGCGTTTACATAATATTGGTTCAACAGGTTGTTGGCTCCCAATTTTAAAATAGATTTGGTTTTAGGTAACTTCAAGCTAATTTGTGCATCTACTGTTTGGAAAGATGGAACCTGTCCGCTGGCAAAATCACCCTGATAGAAATAAGTATCCTGCCACCTGTATGCTACGTTGAAACCCAAACGATTTGATGGTCCAAAACCATTGTTGGCCAATGCGGCATTGAAACGGTATTTAGGTGAGTTAAAGAATGATACCTGACCAGCTGGCAAATCCTGCAACTCATCAGAAGACATGTTGGTGCTAATCTGGAAGTTTTTAGGCAACCGATAATCTAATCCAATACCAAAACCAAAGGTTGTTACTTTCCCGTCTGTATTAACAGGAAGAGAGTAAACGTTTCTTGCATTTGCATTGCCCAAATCTGCCGGGTTACCGGTTTTAGATTGTGCTACTAACCTACGGGTAAGGAAGTTGGAATACTGCCCATAGTAACCGTAGATATCAATCAAGAGTTTTTTCTGAACTGCCAAGCCCTTGTAACCTATTTCATAAGAAGTAACTGATTCTGGTTTGAAATCTGTGAAAGAGTAAGCCTGAGGAGTTCCTGCTGTTACACTTTCTAATGTGTACACTTTATTGTTGATCATATTGTAGAAAGTGCGGAAATCTTCTACACCACCCAATAATCTAACATTTCCACCTACGTCTAGGTTGATCCACTGCTGTTGAGTAGAAGGAAAACGATAGGCTGATTGAAATGATGCACGTAAGTTGTGATCTTCTGCCAGTTTAAACAGAAAAGTTGCTCTTGGAGTGAAACGGCCTTTAAAATTTGAATTTTTATCGTAACGGCCAGCCAACGTCAATTTAAGTTTGTCGTTGAAAAAACCTTTGATGGCCTGTATGTAAGCACCCGTTTCGTTGATGTCTATTTTACCTGCTGAATCTGCGAACAATGTTCCTTCAGAATTCAACACATATTTTTTTAGATTACCACCTATAAGGACGTCGGCAAATTTACCAGTAAACTCAGACAGGTTGTACTGCGCTTCTGCCATGTATAGGTTTGTTTTATCTACAAACAAACCACCCTTAGGAATGGGTCTACTTCTTACTGCATCAAACAACGATTTAAACTGAGCACTTCCTGGAGCAGGGCGACCTACGTCGGCTACGCCCCTGGCATTGTTGTGTGCATCATAATCTGACTGTCCGCCCAATTTATTGGATAAAAATGCTTGTGAATATTGTACGTACCAATCTGTAGCCTGAGGAGCTGGTGTTACTCCGTCTGGAGCATAACTGATGGATTTTTTCCATGCTTCATTGGTTAAACGGGTGGTGATGGTAGAATTAAACGACTGTCCTGCATTTTCCTGAGTGGTGTAAGCACGTGCCATCCAGTTTTTACCTTGTAGTTCAAATTTATACTGACCAACTTTCAAATCTTTCAATGAATAGCGATCACTACCTGTATAAACCGTGTTACCCGTTCCCCAGTTACCTGCGAGGATGGCTTCTACGCCTCTACCTAATTTGTAGTTTAAGGAACCCCCTAATTTGTAATTCAAAGTAGTTGGGTCAATGATCTGAGATTCTTTGTAACCAGTACGTGATACATTGATGGGGCTGCCAATTAGCGTGCTGATAAAAGGTGCCAGAAATGGAGCCTGCCCGCCAATACCTGATAAGATGGCCCTGATATCTGCAGTGGTTTCATCGCCATATACGTTGATACCATCGTAGTTTGGATCTGATTTTCTGTCACCCGCCTTAGGAAAACCGTCGGTACCTAAACGCTGGTAGTTTCTTTCGTCAACTCCCAACCAATCTTTGGCTTGAACCAATTCAGTGGTAATTTTAAAGGCAAAACGCTCCCCTATTTTTTTAGCCCAACGAAGACTCCAGTTGTGATAAGCAGAAGCGTCGCGCTGGCGACCGTCGGTATGCATCACCCCGGTTTTAACTTCGAAGGAAAGTCCTTGGTACTTGAAAGGATTTTTACTATTAATCAGTAATGTACCGTTCATACCACCCGGACCATACAATACAGAAGATGCACCTGGCAACAATTCCATATTGTCTACATCTAACTGCGTTAAACCAATAACACTACCTACAGAGAAGTTTAAACCAGGTGCCTGGTTGTCCATTCCATCTACAATTTGGTTGAAACGGGTATTGCCACTTCCAACAAAACCACGGGTAGTGGGTGTTTTAAAAGTTAATGAAGAGGTAACCACATCAACACCCTTGAGTGTACTTACTACATCGTAGTAACTCACTGCAGGTGCAGTACGAATGTTTGCTGCTGTTACCCTTTCGATGGTAACTGGCGATTCCAAGCTACGTTCAGCCACTCTTGAAGCAGATACAACTACTTCCTGACCCAACGTGTTGGAGGGAACCAGTGCAATATTTACTTTACTTGTAGCACTGTTAACGGTGAATTCTTGTGGATCATATCCAACAGAAGAAAATACCAATGTTACAGGGAAACTTTTTGCAGAAATACTGAAGTTACCCTTATCGTCTGTAAAGGTTCCTACGTCTGTGCCTTTGATTGTAACGGAAACAGCGGAGCCATTCTCCTGAGTATTGCTGTTTTTAACGTTACCGGTGATGGTTACACTTTGTGCGTACAATGCAATCGAAAAGATATTAGCAAGCAAAAGCGTAACCAAACAACTTGTGACTTTTTTCATTTTTCGTTGTTTTGGTTTTGGTAAATTTAAGGCAAAGTAAGAAAATAATTATCTACAAAAATTTTATTTTTCAACCGCCTGTTCAAAACTAAAAGCCAGCCATAAAACATATCTCCAAGCCAGTACTTACTTTTGCAATATGATTTCACATCAATTTCCCCATCAAACCAATTTTTACAGCGGCAAAGTAAGAGACGTTTACAGCATTGGCAACAATTTGTTGGTGATGATAGCCAGCGATCGCATTTCAGCATTTGATGTTATTTTGCCAAAACCAATACCATTTAAAGGACAGGTTTTAAACGAAATAGCTGCATACATGCTAAAAGCCACCCAGGATATTTGTCCAAATTGGTTGTTGGCCACCCCCGCTCCTGCGGCCAGCATCGGAAAAAGATGCGAACCCTTTAAAATAGAAATGGTGGTAAGAGGTAATCTAACTGGTCATGCATGGCGTACTTACCAAACGGGTTCCAGAAAGCTGTGTGGCATCACATTACCGGAGGGCTTAAAAGAAAACGATTTTTTCCCAACCCCCATCATCACTCCCAGCACCAAGGCCAGCGAAGGCCATGATGAAGATATTAGCAAAGAAGCCATCATTGCGCAAGGTTTGGCTGCCCCTGAAGAATGGGTCATTTTAGAAAAATACACATTGGCTTTGTTCGAAAGAGGCAAAAGTATCGCTGCCAAAAGAGGATTGATTTTGGTTGATACCAAATATGAGTTCGGGAAAATTGGAGATCAGATTGTGCTCATGGACGAAATTCATACACCCGATTCATCGCGTTATTTTTATGCAGATGGTTTTGAGGCACGCCAAGCAGCCGGAGAAAAACAAAAACAACTGAGCAAAGAATTTGTGAGAGAATGGCTTATTGACAATAATTTTATGGGAAAGGAAGGACAAACCGTTCCAGAGATGAATGAAGAGTGGATTAGTACCATCAGCAAACGTTATATTGAACTCTATGAAAATATTATAGGTGAACCTTTTGAACCCAAACCCAACTCAGATGAAGA
>JBIIPY010000078.1:0-13390 GCA_044342365.1 Ferruginibacter sp.
TTAGGTGTAAAATCTTAAGTAGGGTTTTTGCTGTGGTCGATAGGAAAACACCATTTGTTAATACTCAAAAATTTGCAGCATAAAAGATATTTTTTATTTGGTTATTGACATAGAATGCGCCAGTGGAAAATTCCCTTACGAAGGTCAAATAATTTGTTAATACTTGATGGCTTTTCCATTTGGTGATAAAACCAAAGGCGGCGAAAAAGGATTTCTTCGTACTTCCAGGTTACTAATTCGGGATTGTGGTGGTTTAATGGTTCTGCCATAAAAAATATTTTTCAGTTTTTATTTATGAATAATCCTTCACATAAGTATAGTATCCTTCCAAACAAAACAAGAATCAATCTAATTGTTTGTGAAGGATAATTAATATAATTTTACAGCATCAACAGTTTTCTATTCTAAAAACTGAATAATTATGATGACTTTTGGACAAAAATTGAGCTTCTGCCGCAAGGAAAAAAAACTATCGCAAGCAGAACTGGGTAAGCACTCCAGTATTAATGGCGATATTATCGGCAAGTATGAACGTGATGAGATGAAGCCATCCATTGAGACGGCTAAAAAATTGGCTGATGCACTGGCCGTATCTTTAGATTAATTAGTACGTAACGGGGATTTAAAAGTGGCAGATAAAAAAACAATGCAGCGCTTAGAAGATATTGAAAAGCTGCCGCAGGAAGATAAGGCTCATATTTTTTATGCACTGGATAGTCTTATTAAAGCTGCAAAGTACAAAGCCATTTAATGAATTTATAAACGCTTAAAAATAAAAATAATGAAACAAGTTACCTTACACATACCTGATAGCAACTACCCGTTTTTTATAGAGTTGGCCAAGAGTCTACAATTTGTAAAAAAAATTGAAGCTGCTGACGAACCTGCAAAAGAACAGGTGCTGCAAAACATTAAAGCAGGGCTGCAGGAAGTAAAACTTTTTAAAAAAGGAAAATTAAAAACTACACCTGCCAAAGATTTTTTGAATGAGTTATAAAATTGAACTTTCTGCCAACTTTAAAAAGGAAGCCAAAAAGCTTACTAAAAAATTCCCGTCTTTAAAACAAGAATTAACGGTGCTGTTTACTGAGCTGGAAACAAACCCCACCATGGGTACACCCCTGGGCAATGATATTTATAAAATACGCCTAGCCATTTCTTCTAAAAACAAAGGCAAGTCTGGTGGAGCAAGGGTATTGTCTTTTGTAAAAATAACTGCTACTACCGTACTACTTTTTTCCATCTACAACAAAGGCGATATTGACAACCTCTCCGATAAAGAAATTCAAAACCTTATAAAAGGTTTGTAAATAAAAACCCAGCAGCTTTTTACAACTGATGGCTTTGTATTTTTATTTTGTGCTTACCCTTTGCTACTGCTTTGCGCCGCTGCTAGGAGACACAAGCGGCGGCGATGAACGAAGCGGAACACCCACGGCGGCGTAGAAGGGAACACTCTGATGGTTGATGTTGTTGGTGAAAAAACAGTCGAGTAAGCAAGGGCATTTCAGCCCAAGCTTCTCACAGAACCGTGCTTGAGACTCTCGCCTCACACGGCTCTTGTTATCCATCAAGATTTTACTCCCAAACGCCAGTGATAGAACAAATCTGGATTAGCGGATTGCAAGGACTTATATTTATCATACAACCAAGCTTTACCACTTATTTTATACTTGTTCTTTACCCACTTTACAATTAGCTTATTTAGATAATAGAATACCTCATAGGCTATGTGCTTATTAAACTTAGCATAGTAATTGATCCAACCCCTGATCTTAGGATTCAGCCTCTGCGCAAACCATTCAAGTGTTTGATTACTCCACATTGTTGGCAACGCTTCCCTTAGTTTTTCTCTTATGCTAGCCTTTGCCTGTTGGCTGATTGCTGCACTGAAAACTACCAAGCACTTCTTTTTGTCAAACTTATCTTTTACTGTTCTTGGTTCAAAACTGTAACTCAGAAAGGTAAAGCTGTTATTATCATGCATCTCATTACGCAGATAGTTTTTGCAGTACACAATCTTTGTCTTTTCAGGATGCAACTCCAATTCATAATGTTGCATCCTCGCTTTCAACTTTTCCAATAACTGTTCGGCTTCACCCTTGCTGTTGCAATGTATCACTATATCATCTGCATAACGCTCAAACGGATTTTGTGGATTTTCTTCATCCATCCATTTATCAAAGCCATGATGCAAATATAGATTGGCAAACAAAGGACTGATAACACCACCTTGCGGTGTGCCTTTTGTTCTTGTTATTATGCCTCCATCTTTTTGTTGCACTCCGGCTTTTAACCAACGCTCTGCATAAAGCAACACCCACTTTTCAGTGGTATGTTTTTGCAACAGCCCTAACAGAATCTCATGGCTGATGTTGTCGAAGAACCCTTTTATGTCCACATCTATCACCCATGCTTGTTTTATACAATTAGCCTGGCATTGTTTGATTGCATCATGTGCACTCCTGCCCGGCCTGTAGCCAAAACTGCTGCTGTGAAAAATATTTTCTAATGAAGGTTCTAAGTAATCTTTTACTACACCTTGTGCAATGCGGTCGCTTACCGTGGGTATACCCAACGGCCTTTCTCCGCCTTGCTTTTTGGGAATAAATACCGTTCGTACCGGTGGCGGAAAACAACTACCCGATGTCATCCGATTCCAGATCTTGTACAGGTTATCTTTCAGATTTTCATTGAACATTTCAATGCTCTGTTTGTCTATTCCTGCACTACCATCCTTGTCAGTAACTTTCAGATAGCTGTTGTAAACCATCCGCTTACTAATTGGTAATGACTTTGTCATTTTCTTCTACAATCCTCCCATTGTTTTAATGGTTGTGATAAAATACTTTCGACTGGATAACCGAAGCCCTTCGCTCCATCTTCATTACAAAGACTTCTTCACTACTATGGCTTCGTCCGACGCTCGCCTGTTGCTTCTTCCAACTTTGTTGGAATTGAGTTGCAGTATGAACTGTAAAACATTTGTTGAACAGTCGCTTCTAAAAAAAAAACTTCCTGCAAAGCTTTTAGCACATCAACAGGTAAGCCTCTCACGTTCCGAATAAAAGCCTGTGTAAAGCTCCTGCCGCCTTAATGCCGGTATGCCTGTAACCAGTAAGCAGCTATCCGTTACAGTTGGTCGCTTCAGTTGAGGAGACTTCAGCTTTTGCAATACGAGTAGCCGTTTCGACACTTCATCAGCGGTTCAATTTCGTTCAGCTTCTTTACACACACCTGATATTGTTTATACAATATATTTACCTGAATGTTAAGCACCATGCCTTTTGAACACAGCACCTTCAGGTGGTTTGCAAACGCTGTCTGCACAGCCTATACGGTAGACCTACTACCATCTTTTATTCAGCATTGATAAGAACTATCCATTCTAATCATTCGTGACACACCCCACAGCGGCGTAAGTTGATTGACTACTATTTCCATTTACAAACCTTTTCATATATTAATTAGAAAAACAAAAACAATGTAGATTAGTGTCATCCCCGTAAAAACACTAATGCCTAATTTAAATGCAGACCATCCTCTTACACCTTTCTTTTTTGCAATAACTAATGAAATAATAATTAGACTTATATAGGAAAGTAAATAAAAATAACCTGACAAATAATATAAATATTTTCCACTCAACCGAGATAAAAGAAGAAGAATTCCTCCAATAAAACTGTAAATAATCAATGATTTATTAATCATATATTTAGTATATTAGAACCTGTTTTTTTCTTTGGGGATGATTTTTTTCTTTAAATGTTCCCGATTTAGCAGCTTTGTAATATGACGACTGCTCCAACGTATTTTTAGAAGTCCCTTTTAGTATTTGTTTTTCTGTATCAACTGTATAAGTTGCTTCATATCGAGATTCTGGATATGAACTACCATCAAAGGTTGTAGTAATAGAACCCATCTTTAATATTATATCAACCGATTGTGTAACAGTAATAATATTAGTTTGAATTGTTCCATCATCGAAAATAGCTCTCACCCAACCTCCAAAAACTTCGACCCCTGCCAATTGAGTTTCCACTTCATAATGTAAAGTAGCAGTTAATCCATCCTTGGAAATATTAACACTATGATTTGACACTCTTGTAAATGCTGGCTTTATACCTCCTAAGACCGGACTTTCAAATTCTTTCGGTGTAATTTCTTGCTTAACACTTGTAAATTTCCCATCAACAATTGTAGCATTTATTTTAGCTGTACTTTCAAGTTTCACTCCTGGGGGAACGAAATCAGGATCACTAGCTTTTTTCATTATTTCACTTTGTGCAGTGATAGACCCACTTATTGTAGTATCCGCTCCATTATGATCAATAAACCAAATAGGGTTATTTCCAAAACAAGCGTATCCACTTTCAAATGGTTTTACAACTGGATCAATATTCCAGCGTCTGCCTAAACGTGGGTCCATCTCCCAAAACTCCGCTGTATAATGGTTTCCTGCTCCACTAATCTCGTCGGATTTTTCTTGCCCATTAAACCCATAACGATAACTACTATTTCCTTGTGCGTATTTCCTTCCCAGCATTACCATACCGCCCGGATAGTAATCATTTGCTGATGCTACATCAGGGTTGAAGTAGTCAAATGTTCCGTCATTATTGGCATCCACTCCAATCCTTTTGTCGGTTACAGTTACCAAAACATTCCCTAAATGATTGCTCAACTCAAAGAACTTGTTTCCTCTTGCAAATATAACTTTTTCTGCTCTATTATTGGTAAGACCACTGGCTGTTACAAAAGTTCGGTTTTCCCCTTCTACGTTTACATTTACGTTGTAGATACCCAGCCTGCTGCTACCATACAGGTGCAACTCCGTTTGGGTCAAAGCACCACTATTAAGCGCAGCATTGGCCTTTTCATACACACTCATCACATTACCACTTGCATCTCTTACATAATAAGTAATTTTTCCATTTACATTTTTGCTGATCCTATTGCCTGATGCATCATAGGTATAATTGATAATGGTAGTGATGTTGTCTTTGATCTTGGTTATTTTGCTGATCTTTCCATACACCGTCCACTCTATCATTCCTTTGTTAGGATCGGCATTATCGTAAATACCTTCCGCCCTATCTTGTATCAAATTACCAATGAGGTCGTATTTGTAATTCTGAGCATTTGTTTGGTGATCTATATCATCAGTGTATGCCGCATTGTTTGATTGATAGTCATTTACCTTTTTAAGTTGATTGGTACCTGAGATGTACTCATAACCCAAATCATCCATGGCTAACCCACCAGGCATTCCTGGCATAGGTGCATTGGTGCCATTGCGCTTGTAGGTTAAAATGTTACCATTCGGGTCATAACTGATCCTTTCTTGATAATCATTCATGTGCTCAGGAGTGTAGATATTGTTCGTTGGATTCAACCCTTTAAAAGCATCCATACGAACGATACGGTTCAGCTGGTCATATCTATAACCATACAAAATGGGTTTGTTAAACACCCCTAAAGCGGAACACCCACACAGCAGCGTAAATGTTGACTCATTATATGGGTTGAGAAGAGGGGAACACTCTGAAGGTTGATGTTGTTGGTGAAAAACACCCAACAACGGCGTGAAACATCTTGATGTTGTTGGTGAAAAAAACCCAACAACGGCGTGAAACATCTTTATAAATTGTTTATTTTCGGTCTGCTAAACCAGCATTTATACATTATTTTTAAGATTAAACCAAACACATTGCAAAACAAAGATTACACCCAGTTGTCTCTGGAAGCTCTACAAGCAGAAGAGAAAAAGATTAAAAAAGAGCTAACAATAAGGGCATTTTTTATAGGAATGTTAATTGGCATTATCATTTTTAGTGTTGTGAGAAATGGATTTAGGATATTCCCCATGCTGATACCGACTATTTTGATTTTTATGATCTCTAGAAATTCGCAGAAACTAAAATTCAACCTTCATGAAGTCAGAAAAGAAATGGGTACCAATAATAAATCGTAATAAAGTTTTTTGTTTTTACAGTCTTGTGCAACGTAGCGCTACTCCACCACAATCTTAAATACTTCTAACAAAGATTTGGCTTCGGGTAAGCTAAATATCGCACCCGTCATTTTATTGAGGGCGGGATGAATGCTGTAATGAAAGGAGGTTCGGAGATCTGCTTTTTCTAAATTAGTATCTTCAAAATGGGCATTTAATAAATCACATTCATCAAAAGTACTCCCCTTTAATTGTGCTCTGGTAAATTCTACTTCTACCAATGAACAATGCCTAAAAATGGTTTTGCTGATGTTTAATTCGTAAAAGGAACCATGGTTTAAAATGCATTGCTCAAAAGTAAACTCCAAGCCAAAGGGTGTGCAATTTTCGAAATGAAGGCCTAGCATTTTACAATCCCTAAAAACAACTTTTCTAAACGCGGTTTTGGTCAGTTTAGCCAAGCTAAGGTTACAGTCAATAAAACTACAATCGTTGAATGCCATACCAGATAAGTCTGCAGATTCGAGATTGCAATGCCTGAATACACAGGAGTCGTATTCGCCTTTTTGCATCGGCGCTGTGGCGAATTGAATAGAATCAAATTCTTTATCCTCAAAATATTGCAGGTCCATTTTTTTTGCTGGTAAGATACGAAAAGGATCAAATGAACTGTTGCTATTTTGAACCTTAGTCGTACATCCAACCGTCATGCAGTTGTAACTTCTTTCCACATCAAACTACATCATACTTGCGGTAAATGAAAGCACGAACATGAATCTTCATTTTAAGAAAATAATCTACCTGCCAATTACCACCTTCCCCTTTTACTTTTTTTCGTACACCAAAAAGTGTTGAACGGGAAGAAAATCACCTCGCTGCTGCAGTTTGAAACCATTGCTTTGCAATTCCTTGTTTAGTTGATCTACCGTAGTTTTGTGCAATGGCTTAATGGGTATGCTTGGATCTTCGCCCCGGTACTCTATCAACAACAATTTCCCGGTAGGTTTTAAGGCTATGTACAAAGATTGTAGTATCTCTTTCGGAAATTCCAACTCATGGTAAACATCTACCATAATGGCCAAGTCAATACTGTTGAGCGGAAGGTTTACAGACCGGTCGGTACTTTTAACCAGTTCTACGATGCTATCACCCAATGCTCTCTTTTGATCTGCCGCTATCATCAACATTTCATCCTGAATGTCTACAGCATATACTTTACCCTGAGGAACTCTTTGGGCAATTTTGAAACTATAATAACCCGTGCCTGCACCAATATCAGCAACTACAGACTGAGCAGTTATAGGCATTTTTGCAACGGCCAAACTGGCATTTTCTTCCTGGTCGCGTTCATCTCTTTCTAACCAATCGCTTCCTGCTGCACCCATTACATGTGAGATCTCTCTTCCAAAATAAAATTTACCAATACCATCCCTAGAAGCCAAGCCGTTGCTATAACCGCTGCTTTCGCTAGAGGATTTAGAAGTTGGGATTTTCTGCTGCTGTGTGCAGCTTGCATTCAAAAGCAGGATGGCTACAAAAGCCATTCGAATGGGGAAGGCAAAAAAGTAAAGGAATGTGTTCATAAGTATACAAACAGTAGGAAGTGCATTTTGTTTGTGTGCACCAATGGTAATGGAGAAAATAACGCACGCCAAGCTAGCTTTCATGCTATTTATTTTCTAACAACGAAAATACGTAGAGACATTCCATGGCAATTTGGTTGCTGCGTTCCTGGTATTTATCCAGCTGTATCACAGTACCGTCATAGGCTTTGGGATCATGATAAGTGGTACCAATGCGCATTTCACAAGTTGGAATAAAAGGGCAATTTTCTTCAGCATCAGAACAGGTGATGATGGCGGCAAAACCTTTTAAAGGGTTGGCTGAATCGTTGTAAACCTTAGAAAAACAGGTACTGAATTGATTGTTGCCGTAAAACACTTGGTAAACTGGATTGTTATCCTCGGTAATTTTTATTACGCTAAAATCCGCTGTGGTGAAGGCCTCTATGGCGTTTGGGTTAAAAGCAGTGGCTTCAGTTCCACCAGAGTAAGTATGTACATTGTAAATACCATAATAGTTGGCAGCTACTGCAGCCCACACTTGGCCCATGTGGCTTCTCCGCGAATTGTGTGTACATACAAACAGCAAATGAATGGCTTCTTGCTGGTTTATTTTTCCCTGAATGTATTGGGCAATTTTTTGCAATAGGATTTTGCGATCGGCATTTATTTCATTGAAATTGGCCACCAGTGCATCGCATCTTTTTTGAATTGCTTCGAACATAAAAAATGGTTGATGATACATTGTTAAACATCGCTTTTAAAGGCAATGTGTTCATATAAATTTTAGCTTAGCAGCAACCGCCACCTGGAGTACAAGAATTGGTAACAGCAGATCCCATGGATGCCAACTGTACCGTTTGTATGGATGGCGGAATACCACATTGATCCAGCGCCAAACAAGCGGTGTGTGTAGGAACCAACACAAAATCATTGCCTTCAATGGCCAACCCATATTTACCAATGGTTGCTGATTGAAATTCGACTTCTACTTCTAAATTTCCGATCCCTAATTTTTCTTCGGATAAGCGAATGATATTTGCAAGTTTGGATGGTTTCAATCGATGCTCGAAGTCGTTGGCATCCCACAACTGAAAGTTTACAACCTTTTCAATTCTTTCAACACCTCCACAATCAATAAAATGTCTGGTAACCAAACCAACTTCTGTTACGTGAAAATGTGCTGGAACATATTCACCAGAAGGCAATTTAAAATTTACTGATTCGGCTGTTTGCAGGTGATTTTTAACTTCAACTAGTTTCATATACTTATTTTTTAAAATCGTGATTTAAATATAACATCGTTTATTTACGATCAAAGAATCATTGATCAACAACATTTAGAAGCCACTTCCTTGTAAGCTGCAAACATCTCCTGCAGGTACTGCTGGGCCAGTTTCCATTCTTTGGCATCTATACAATAACACACTTTTGCGCCATCTATGTCTCCTTTGATGAGACCAGCTTCTTTTAATTCCTTCAAGTGCTGTGATACCGTACTTTGTGAGAGGGGCAACTCATCTACAATGTCGCCACAAATGCACGACTTTTTTTGAATCAATAATTTTACGATCGCTACCCTAGCGGGATGTGAAAGTGCTTTTGCATATTTGGCAACCTTGTTGTCTTTTACCGAAAATTCTTCTGCTTTGTTTGCACCCATGGCATTATTTTATTATCGCAATATTACGATTATAATTTAAAAGTAAAGAAAAAATTATGGCACTCTATAGTGTATTGTGTAAAAATGTAGAAGGAAAGGGCCTTTGTATCACTTTCATCATTGGCATCACAACCTTCAAAAATAAAAAAGGAAGCTCCTTTGCTCCCTTAAATAGTATCATTCATTTTGCCAGTGGTAAACAGCTTTTATTCTTTTGCATTCACCTGTATCAAAGCTGCTGCTTTGGTTGCGGTTGACCGCAGCATAGCCAGATCCGCATCAACGGGTCCGTATGCGAGTGCCACCCCCATCCTTCTACAGGGGCGGATGCTGGGTTTGCCAAAAATGCGAATATCCGTAAACGGTAGTTCAAGGGCTGCGTCCAAACCTGTAATGGTAAATTCGGTTGCAGTAGCAGTTGCTAAAACCACTGCACTAGCGCCCGCTTTTTGTAATTCAATGGGCGGAATCGGCAAACCTAAAATGGCTCTTGCATGCAATTCAAATTGCGAAAGTTGTTGTGTACCCGCAAGGGTAACCATTCCTGTATCATGAGGCCTTGGACTCAATTCAGAAAAATACACATCGTCTTTTGTAAGAAAAAATTCAACCCCCCAAATACCCGAACCACTCAGCGCACGAGTAACCTTGGCCGCCATTTCCTGTGCAGCCTTTAACTGTGCTTCCGAAATGGCAGCGGGCTGCCAGCTTTCCTGGTAATCGCCCCGCTCCTGCCGGTGACCAATGGGCGGACAAAACAATGTTTCCCCATTTTTTTGGGTAACGGTGAGCAGCGTTATTTCAGAATCAAAAGGAATGAATGATTCTATGATCACTTCTTTGATGTCTCCACGAGATTGATGGATGGCGTACTCCCACACTTTTTCGCAGTCTGTATCTTGTTTTAAAACAGACTGCCCTTTACCGCTGCTCGACATCAAAGGTTTTACCACACAAGGATAACCGATAGCAGCCACAGCCGCTAAAAAGGCATCGTAGTTACTTGCATAAAAGTAATCGGCTGTTTTAATGCCCAATTCTTTGCTGGCCAAATCGCGAATAAGTTTGCGGTTCATGGTAAAATTAGCCGCCTTGGCACTCGGCACTACATTGACTCCGTTTTTTTCATAGCCATACAATTGTTCTGTTCTGATGGCTTCAATTTCAGGAACAATCAAATGGGGTTGGTGCTTTTGAACGATGGCGTCTAATTGTGTAGCATCCAGCATATCGATCACTTCAAAACCATCAGCCACCTGCATCGCCGGTGCACCCGCATAACTGTCTACGGCTATAACGGTTTGCCCTAAACGCTTTAGAGAAATCACCAATTCTTTTCCCAATTCGCCACTTCCCAACAATAATATCTTTTTATGCATGTTGTATTATTTTATAAAGATTGAAGCACCAATATCACTCACATTGTTTACAAGCTCTACACCCATTTGTTTAGAAAATCAGCCATCCTTTAAGAACCTATCAACAGCATTCCTCCTGTTAACAACAAGATCATTACCAGAAATAAGATCAAGCCAAAACCCACACCTCGTTTGCCGGAAGTAAACATTTGACGAAAACTCACTTTTAATCCGATGGCTGCCATCGCGATGGTCAGTATCATTTTTCCAATTGTATCCATCGTATGCAAAAAAGCATTCGGTAAATTCAAAAAAGAAATGATGATGGTTATTAAAATAAAACTCCACAAATACCAGGGCAATCGAAAATGTTCTTTCCAGTTAGAAACGTTTTTCCTATTGACCAAGTAATTAAAAAATACCAGCGCAGGAGACAACAACGCCACCCTAGCCAGTTTAATGGTGATGGCAGCAACCCCAACATCGTTGTTGATGGCATAACCCGCCCCTGCTACATTTCCTACAGAATGTAAACCACCACCTATTAGTAAACCCATTTGAGCAGTACTGAATTCGAATGAACGAAGTACGAATGGCAATATGATCATACCAATGCTTCCAAACAAATTTACCACTGCCATAGAGATGGCTACATCGTCTTTATTTTTTGTAATGGATGGTGCTAACGCAGCAATGGCAGAGGAGCCACAAATACTGGTTCCAAATCCAATTAACCAACCAGAAGTCGTTGGACATTTAACACGATTGGCCAAATAATACGTGATGCCCAACATCAAAAATACAATTACCGCAATGATGGTAAAACTAATGGGGCCTAATTGTGCAATGTGTTTATAGTTGATGCTAAATGCTAAAAAAAGAATAGAAAGTTCCAGTAGTTTGCCACTTGTAAAAGTAATTCCTGATTGAAAGGAAACAGGCAATGCCACTACATTACCAATGAGCATGCCTAATAAGAGCGCCAGTAAAATACTACCTAGTGCAGTCCCAATATAATCGGCAGAAAAATAAGCAATGAAGCCTATCGCTATAGACAATAATATTCCCTTGTATTCTCGCAAAAATAAATTCATCAGGGTTTTATCATGGCTCCTTTCCAGTTCAACACACCACCAGTAAGGTTGTAAACGTTTTTAAATCCTTTAGATATCATCATATTGGCTGCTTTACTGCTCCTTGCACCAGAACGGCAGTATACAATGTATGATTTACTGGTATCTAATTGAGCGATGCTTGCCTCAAATGCAGCTCCGTTTACATCGGCAAATACGCTAGCTCCGGGAATAATGCCTTCTGCAATTTCTGCGGGCGTACGAACATCTATAATGACCGAATTTTCTTTTTTAACGAGTGCCTCAAAACCTTTTTCATCTATAGACTTCACCGTTACAACGCTGTTGTTTGTATCGGCGGTTTTTGATGGATTGCTGCAGGCATTCAGCAAAAAAAGGCTGGCCGCAATAAAAAACTGGGTTGTGATCTTTTTCATATTTTTTTATAAGCGAAAGTCATTCACTTATTGCAAAATTAAGGTGATAAATGTTACAGAGAGTCGGATGTAGCAATCTGATGTTGGTAAAAATGGGGATTTTAACCTTTCTTCTTGCTGTCGAAAAACTGCCTGAAGTACAGCAACTGAAAACCTACCGCAGATCGCCAGTAATCCCAATTGTGTTTACCTGGTCGCTCTGTGTAATCGTGTGGAATTTTTAGGGTTACCATTCTTCGGTGCACCATTCGGTTCATTTCGATAACGTAGTCGTCTACCCCACAATCGATGATAATAGCCAATGAATCTGTTGGAAAGCTATCCAATTCATTCATAACAGAATGCGCTACATACCTTTGTTTGTTGGTTGACAAGGGCCCCAATAATTTGTCTATACCATATTTAGGATCTGTAATGTACTCTATCAACAATGCTCCACTCATGCTTCCACACCCAGCAAATTGGTCGGCGTGCCGCATGCCTAGAAACAACCCTCCATGCCCTCCCATGCTCAAACCTGTGATGGCTCTTGCATTTCTATCAGCGATGGTTTTATAATGGGCATCTACATATGCTGGTACCTCTTTGGCTATATAAGTTTCAAACTGAACAGCATCTGCGATGGGACTATCGAAATACCAGCTATCGTGGCTGCCGTCCGGACAAACGATGAGCAGTTGGTATTGATCTACATATTGCATTAATGCAGGAACAAGGTTTACCCAGTTGCTAAAACTTCCACCATGGCCATGAAGTAAATACACGGTTTCAAATTTTTTGCTTTTATCGGAATAGCTATCGGGTTTGATCACTACTGCTTTGTAAGATTTTTTCATGGCAGTGCTGTAAATATTCACGGTATCTACGGATCCTGCAAAAGAAGGTAGGAACAAAAAGAAGCTGAGTGCAACAAAAAGTAAACGCATCATAGAAGGGTAAATTAAAGCATCATTGCTTATGTAAGCAAAGGTAAGGACGTTATTTATGAATGGCATTGTTCATTTCTGACCAATGCCAAACGAATCTGCCGGGTTCTGCCCCCCTAGCGGCTTCAATCATGGCAGCGGCCAATTCATGCGCCCGAATGGGACGGTATCTGCTGAGTTTTCCGATCAGTATAGGTTTTAATATCGCCATCAACGATTGCAGAAAAATTTCGCCTTTGCGTTTTTCTCTTCTTTCGTCTAACAACACACTGGGTCGCATAAATACAATGCGCTGCATTGGAATATCAGATAATGCTTTTTCTACTTCCCCCTTTATTTTCAAATAAAAATTAGAAGAATTAGTGTTGGCACCCACGCTACTTACCACCACCAACGTTTGGGTTCCTTCTGCCAGTGC
>JBIIPY010000147.1:0-4147 GCA_044342365.1 Ferruginibacter sp.
AGCGAGATCGTTGTTAACCTTCTCTTTAGTGGTGCCAATAGTACAGAACATCACATCAAACCCTTCGAGGATATGGCGTAGTGGTTCGGTATCGCTGTAATCTGTTACTACCATTTGACGCATTTTATCGTGCGGCGGGGGAAATCGTTTTCTCACCAGCGAATATAATTCAGAACAAAAGGTACTTTCTATCAATTGGTTAACCAGCGCCCTGCCCGTTAAACCAGAACCACCCACCACGACTGCTCTAAATGGATTTTTTTTTACAAACGTTGACATACAAATACATTAAATTGGGTTTCGGAAAATGTTTAAACAATATTAAGAAATATAAACAAGTATCTTATTCCTTTTCTCCATTTTTTATACCATCTATTTGCGGGTATTCTCCCATTGTTGTATTTATTATTAGCAACCACATCTTACAACAACGGATGGGTACAGAAATTTTTTAACAGAAGTTTTGTATTGGATAAAAAATATAAAAGACAACGGGGGAATGCCCTTTGGAAGCCAGCACCATGGATGGTTATTGGTCGAATGCCAGGCCCGAATAGCATCTGGTAATGGGTAAGATAACAGGGTGTAACCTTTCAAAATGCATAGAAATATAAATCCCCGTTGCACATGGCTTCGGGGATTTATATTTCCAATGGTTGCTTTTAAATTATTGAACCAATATTTGAATTTGCCTTGGTTCCTTTGCAGCAAAGAATTGCAAAATGTAAGAACCTGCATTGATGTTGGTATTCAATTGCAAGATTGCATTACCGTTGTTGAATGGCAACCTACTTTGCATCACTACCCTACCATCTGTACTAACCAGTTTGTAATGCTGAAAGCCATCCGTTCCAGGCCAAACAATTTGTAGTTTTCCTGCAGTAGCTACCGGTACCGGGTACACGTAAATAGAGGGCTGGCTGGTTTCTACTTCTACCTTTCTAGTTTCGCTATAACTGAAAGTGCCATCATTGTCCACCATTTTCAAACGGTAAAAATAGATACCTGTACTGGTTATCTGCTTGTCTGACAATTGATACAAGAATTGGTTACTACCGCTGTTGGCAGGCAATGTAGCAATCCTGCTAAAACGGTTACTGTTGTTAAAGCTGCGTTCTACATCAAAATAATCAGTATTTATTTCATTGTTGGTTTTCCAATCGAGCACCACTTCACTTTTGCCCATTTTCTTCGCACTAAATTGAACCAGTGTAAGAGGCAAGGGCCCTATAACGATGGAAGCAGTATTACTGGTAATTGATTCGTTGTGCAACCTGTCTAAGGCAGTCACAACATAATACCAAGTGCCGTTTGGTAGCATCTCATTGTCTGTAAAATTATCAACATCGGTATTGGTTACTGCAATCAGTTGATTTGCATTGGTAATATCAGGGGCTGCGCAATTTGCACGATAAATAGCAAACTGTTTGGCTTTGTCTGTTTCTAAAGATGTAGGCGCAGGCTTGGTCCAGCTCAATAAAATTGAATTACTTGGTTGCAACACCGCCGTTAAATTGGTGGCTGCCGCCGGGCCCGTATTGTCTTTCCAAGTCATAGCTGGCAATAACACTGGTCTATTGAAATAATATTGGGTAAGACTGTCTCTAAAACCCAATCGGTTGGTTCGTAAACTGGTCGTGTTGTAAACTACCGCACCTGCTATGCCTAAGTTTTGTCTGTTCAGTCTAATTTGCCTAGGAATTTGTGTATTGTCTGTTGCAAAAGCTGCATTTTGCGCTACATCTCCCACTTTGTATCCGGCCATTCCCATGTAAATATGTCTACCAAAACTATTGCTGCTCCACCAAGGGGTGAGGTTGTTGTAATCTGAACCGGTTTGCCCAATATACCAGTACACTTGCGGTGCCAGATAATCTATCCATCCCTGTTGCAACCACAACCTGCTGTTGGCAAAAAGATCTTTGTAATGTTGCAAAGCACCAGAACTGGTGTTGCTGCCCAAAGGGTCCAAAGACTGGCTACGCCAAATACCGGATGGAGATATCCCGAACTTGATCCATGGTTTTACAGAGCGAATACTATCCCCTAACCTCCTAATCAAAGTGTCTACATTGCTTCTGCGCCAATTACCTCTGTCTGCAATACCCCGATTGTGAATGTTGTAAACAGAATCATCATTGTAGGTAGTACTAGCCGGGTTGGTATAAAAATAATCATCAAAGTGAATACCATCTACATCGTAATTTCTTACTACATGCATCACTACCTTAATGATGTGATCCCATACTTCCGGAGCACCGGGGTTGAGCAATCGCTGCTGGGTACCGTTGCTGTTAACGGTAACATTCATGATCCACTCTGGATGAGCTTTCACCACATGTTGTGCAGAAAGATTGTTGAAATTGGTGGTAGTAAAAGAAGCCATTGCCCTGTATGGATTAAACCAGGCGTGAAACTCCATCCCCCGCTGTTTGGTTTCATTGATCATGAATTGAAGCGGATCATAATATGGATTGGGAGCAGTGCCTTGTGGATTTCCCGTTAAATCGGCACTCCAAGGTTCGTATGGATTGGGAAACATGGCATCACATTGGCTCCGCACCTGTACAAAAATGGCGTTCATTCCAGTTGCCTTGTGTTCATCAACTCTTTGAATAAAGGTAGATTGTTCCAGTGCCGATGAAGCCCCGGAAGAAGGCCAATCGATGTTGGCATATGTTGCAATCCATGCCCCGCGCATTTCTCTTTTCGGAGCCGTTTGGGCCTGTGCACCTAGTATTGTTAAGCACAAAAGCAAACCAGCATACTTTTTTTTCATTTTGCAATCATTCTGTATTTATATCAAGAAGCACTGAAAATAAGATTTTATCCTTTTTAATTACACTTTTGTGCGTTTTATTATTCGATAAAAATGCGTTTAATGCAGGTTTATGCAATCATTAAAAATATTTTTTTATTAATAATTCATTTAAAAAGCAGGATGTAGCAAAAAAGGGGTGTCGAATATTTTAATACCTTTTAGGATGGTGAAAAATAATCAAGAAAAAGAAATGTTCATGAGATGCTGTATTTATGAGCGACACAATTCTTGGATCAATATTTTGTGCTGCGGAAATTGTTGAATCAAATCTTCAGCATCAGCCAATTCAAAATCTTCGAAATCAAAGCCAGGTGACACCGTACAGCCAACAAAACAAAAATCAGCCGTGGCAATGGGTCTGCTAGCAAACCAAAGGTTAGCGGGTACTACGTATTGAAAACATTCACCAGCTTCAACATCATTTCCGAGTCGGATGATTTCTATATCGCCCGATGTTTGCAAAACAAATATTTCAAGCGTTTGCCCGGCATAAAAATGCCAGCATTCATCTGATTGTATTTTATGGAATGCAGAAAAATTACCTTGCTCTAATAAAAAATAAATAGCAGTTGCCATCGATCGCGGCCCAGCAAATGGTGAAGAAAGCGAATTGTAGGGTATGGTTTCTTTGCTCCGATACGTTTCTTTGTACCAACCTCCTTCGGGATGAGGTAGCAATTTATAATGCTCAATGAGTGCTCCAACGTTTTGCATGTGTTGTGTTTGTGCGGTTGGTTAATTTTAATAATTTAAATAACTCCATCCAGGTAGTTGCTACAATTGCTACCAGCATACAATAAAATATTTGTATCATGTTTAGTTGTTTCAGCCTGAATAAATTAGATAAAAAAGGAACAAATAATATGGCGCCGATGAACAAGAGACTGATACCAATAATGATCGGTACCAAATTATTGCGGTACCTGATGGTGGTGAAAATACTAAATGTAAAAGATCTATTTACCAATGTGAGCATCACGTTGGCCAACAACAACGTTGTAAAAATCACAGATCTCACCAGGGTATCATCTGCACCCTGTTGTATGTAATAATATCCAATACCTAAACAGCCTCCAGTGATCATCAAACCCTGCAGGATGCTTACCCAAAGCTGCCGAAAGGATAAAAATGTACTGCCCATCCGCCTAGGTGGCCTTTGCATGGTACCCTTTTCCATTGGTTCATTTTCATAAATGATAGAACAAGTAGGACCCATGATGAGTTCGAGAAAAATAACATGTACAGGAGAAAAAATATCGGTGAATAGCCATCCCAATAACAAAGGCAGTGCTACTATTAATATAATGGGAATGTGTATGGAAACAA
>JBIIPY010000162.1:0-3110 GCA_044342365.1 Ferruginibacter sp.
GCTGAAATCCTGAAAAAATTGGTGGTATATTTTTCCACTCACCGTGCCTTTATTGCGAAGCGTATCGCTGATGCTGATATTACCAAAATCGATGAAGTCTCTGCCAAAAATAATTTTTTCATTCTTAAACTGGTACTTCACTTGTGTAAACCCTATTTTTACGGAAGCAGAATCTACGGTTACATCTCCCACCAACGTCATATGGTCGGAATCTTTATCAGTAATAAGTAGATTGGCTTTTCCGCTTCCGTCCATTTTATCGAACACCCCTGTGAGAAAGGGTTCTAGCAGGTTTAGGTCTATTTTATCAGCAATGAGTTGGGTATTCATTTTATTACCCGTGCTGTCTTTGTAATTGTAATTACCATCAATCGCAAATGTATTATCTACTTCTCCGGTAGCTACTTTGTATGTCACCATTCCTGTAGTGGTATTCACAGCACCATCTAAAGTTACTTTGCCTACATATCTGTTGTTCAAAGAAAAACTGTCTGCCACTCCATTGAATGCTATTTTCGGATTACCCAATAGATCTGTGATGGTAGCGGCGCCAGTGAGTTTACCACGCATGTCGGGATCGGTTACCCAGAAAGGTAAAAAATCTTCGATCACCACATTTTTAAGTTTGGCAATGAGGTGCACGTCATCAGTTACTGTATCTAACTCACTACCCAATACAATTTCCTGATCGTTGTTTTTAAACCGGATTTCATCGGCATCAATGTAATTTTTTCGAAGGGTGAGTTCCCCATCTTTATCCAAGGTCCATTCCTTATTGTTCAATACAAAAGAGGAAGGGAAAAAGGAGAGTCTTACGCCATCTTCCAATGTTTGCACACTGGCATTGAGTGAAGCAGCATTGAGGGTTTTTCCTGCTTTGGTGTTCAGTTGAACCAGTGACACATCATTGTGTGCAGCCAATTTAATAGTCGTTTCCGGAAAATGCAAACTATCGTTTATCACAATGTCTTCTACATTCACATCTGCAAAAAGCGTATCACGGTTACCGTTACCTAACAGTTTTGTATTGATAAATCTTTTTCCATCATAACTAAATTCTGGAACCACCGCATTTAAGTACAGTTCATTGTTGCCCAAATTAATACTGCCTTCAATTTGTGAATTGTTGAATCCTTCTATTTTTTGATCAAACAGTTGCAGGTATTCGTCTATTTTGTTGGTTTTTATATTGAAACTAAAATCCTGGTTTTCAATTTTCGACTTAGGTGCTTTGATATAAGTGGGGTAGTACATCGATAGAAATTCTTTGAAAGCATCGGGCAGATTTAATATTTGAAAATTACCACTGATGCTGGCGTCTACTTCATTTGATTGAAGGGTGAGCGTTTTTTGTCCATTTACCATGAAAGAGCGCAACGCCAGTGAATCAAAAGAAAGGCGGGTACTATCATGTTCTAAATTTGCGTTGGAAACAATGGCTGATCCAAGGAACTCATCAATATTGTTACCCGTAAAATTGAGGTTGAATAAGCCCGATAAAATGAGTTGGTCGTTGGTGAATCCTACATTTTTGAAATCAATTTTTTTGATATTGGCATCAACATTAAAGGCCAGTGTTTTGCTCGCAAAGCTAAACTCGCCATCCAAATCTGTAATTTGAATATTGGGATCATCAATGGCTAATTTTCCTTTGAACAACCTGTTTTTCAAATTGCCATTGATGCTGATGTTTCTGTAAGAATATCCACCATAATCGAGCCTTGCAATTTTTCCATTAAAGCCCGCATTTAATTTTTCAATAGCAAAGTCGCTGCCTTTGATAGCGCCATTGATGGCAATGCTGCCAAAATTTGGATCATTCAAAAAAGAACCCAGGTTGAAGCTGGCTGTATTGATGTTACCCGAATACAAGGCAGAGCCATTTTCTGGTAGCTTCATATTCAAGTCTGCCGTGAGATTGCCCAAATTTGTTTGGATATTTCCGTAAGCAACAAAATCATTGATGAATCCAGTAAAATTGCCTGTGTATTGTATAGCACCCAATTTATTGAGTGCGGGCGTCTGTACATTTTTGAGAGAGGGTATGATGGCTACCAATTCATTGTAATTGGTTTTGAATACCCTAGAATGAAGATCGATGAAGGAAGTTTTGATATCTGGTAATCCTCTCATAGACAAATCGCCATCTAGAAAAGTACCACCTGTTCTTATTTTCATTTGCTGGGCCGAAAAATTGTCAATGGTTCCTTTGGCATTTCCTTCGAGGTAAAATACCCTTTTCATGTTCAACAGGCTAGGAGCAAATATGGCCAGGTCATCGCTACTCAATACACTCTCTTTAAAATTTGCTTCAAGGGTTACACTATTGATGAACGTACCCATGTCTTTGTTAAAAGAATTGTATCGCATGGCATAGTAGTTGCCCAATTTACTTTTGTTAGTCTGCAGGTCCAAGCGTTGAAACTCCATCAATACTGGCGTAAAACGCATATGGCTTTCCAGTTTTTTTATTTCTAACCCACTTCTTTCTTTTGCCCTTAAAGAAACATGTGCTTGTAAAGTATCATTGATGAAGGTTATATTGCTAATGCTTCCGTTGATGCCACTAATACCGATGTGCTGTCCATCAAAATGGTCTGTATAGGGTGCTCTTTCTGTTTTTTTATTGTTGATAAAAGTTCCATCAATCACATTCAGTTTACCGAGTTTGATTTTCCAGCCCGATTGGTTCCACCGTAAAGCATTCACCACTGGAATGGTGTTCAAGTTGGTGCTCAGGTTGGGCACTGCAGGTTTTTTACCATCAAAATCCGATTGTGAAAAGACTGGTTGCTGCATGTTGATGTCGGTGATGAAGATCTCTTTGTTGTCTAAATCCATCTTCTCAATATTCACATCCAATAACTTCAAAATAACCATCATATCCTGTCCCACCCATTTATCCATTTTATTGAAACGAATATTTTTGAGGTTGATGTTTTCTATGTTAATGGCTACTGCTTTCTTTTTGGGTTTATTCGGATCGCGTGGACTGCTGAAATAATCAACGAGGAACTGGTAGTTCCAAACAGAGTCGGTGCGTTGCATATTCACCACCGTATTTTCGAGGCCAATTTTGTAGAGGGTTACTTTGTCTTTTATAAAAAACC
>JBIIPY010000171.1:0-2743 GCA_044342365.1 Ferruginibacter sp.
GCAATACACAATCGTTGTTGTTGCCCACCGGATAGTTTTACTGCAGGCTTTTTTAAATCATCTTTCACTTCGTCCCATAAAGAGCTATCTCGCAAAGCGGCTTCTATTAACGCTGGAATTTCTTGCTTGGGATAATTGTGAATATGTAAGGCATACGATAAGTTTTCATAGATGCTTTTGGGTAGTGGATTGGGTTTTTGAAAAACCATTCCGATTCTTTTGCGAAGTTCGGTAACAGAATTTTTTTTATTGTAGATATCTAAATCATCCAAGTATAATTTTCCTTCTATAACCGCATCAGACGAAAGGTCATGCATACGATTGAAACTCCTAAGCAAGGTAGATTTTCCGCAACCCGATGGACCAATTAAAGACGTAACTTGGTTTTTTGGAAAATCAATGGAGATATTTTTCAGTATTTGCTTTTTTCCAAAAGAAAGATTGAGGTTTTCGGTTCGGAGTTTAATTGGATCCATAATTATTCTTGTGTTCTGTTTTTAAAACGCACATAAAAGGCAAGGCTGTTTAATGAAAATACCAACAATAGTAAAACAGTGGCTGTTGCATAAGCCAAAGGTCTAACTTGTTCAATTTCGTTATGTTGTGTAGAAAGCATGTATAAATGATAGGGTAGTGCCATAAATTCCTGATTGGCAGAGGCACTGATTCCATTGATGTAAAATGCCACGCCGGTAAATAATATGGGAGCAGTTTCTCCGGCGGCTCTTGATAATGTTAAAATTACACCTGTCAAAATGCCGGGTAGTGCTTTGGGCAAAACCACATCTTTAATGGTTTCAAACTGTGTGACACCTAGAGCCAAAGTCGCTTCGCGTAAACTATTGGGTATTCTTTTCAGAGCTTCTTCGGTGGTTGTGATAATATATGGTAACGATAGTAAGCCCAACGTAAGTCCTGCAGATAAAATGGAGGTTCCCAAATGCATTGCTTGCACAAATAACGCCAAACCAAACAAACCAAAGATAATGGACGGAACACCTGCTAAATTACGAATGGAAGCTCGAATAACGCTTGTAAGTAATGACGGTTTGGCATATTCGTTCAAGTAGATGGCACAAGCCACTCCAAAAGGTAAAGAGAATAAGGTGGTGATAAACGTCAATAATACAGTTCCTATAATGGCCGGAAAAATACCACCACTGGTCATGCCCTGCGTGGGATAGGTTCCAATAAAGCTAAATGACAAACTGGAAAAACCTTTAGAAAATATATCCCATAAAATAATACCTAAAATCACTACTACCAGTAGTGTACTCCCGCCTAAAAACAGCCAATTGAGTGCATTTGTTACCCGTTTCATAGTTAGGAATGGAATTTTCTTAATTTATTGGCAAAGTACTCACCTGCAAAATTCACCGCTAGGGTTATGATAAATAGGAATGCAGCAATGGCAAATAAGGCATAGTAATGGGTAGTTTGGTAAGGCACTTCACCCATCTCGATTGCAATGGTTGCGGTAATAGTTCTAACAGAGTCTAAAAACCCTTTCGGGATAGCGGCCGTATTTCCGGTGGCCATCAATACAGTCATGGTTTCACCTAAAGCTCTTCCTAAGCCTAACATCACAGCAGCAATTAATCCGGGAAGTGCAGCTGGAATCGTTACTTTAAAAAGCGTTTCCCATTTGTTAGCTCCAAGAGCTAGCGACGCTTCTCTGTGTGCTTGTGGAACGGCGTTAATGGCGTCTTCACTAATGGTCACAATGGTGGGCAAAGCCATAACCGCCAGAAGCAAAGCTCCGTTTAAGGCATTGAGTCCATTTTGAATACCAAAAAGATAGGCCAATCCGGGTCCTACCAAAACGATACCCAAAAATCCGATGGCAACCGATGGAATAGCAGCTAGCATCTCAATAATTGGCTTCAGTATCATTTGCAATTTTTTAGGAGCCATTTCAGACAAGTAGGCAGCCGTTAAAATTCCCAGCGGAACGGCTATGATCATGGAGCCTATGGCAACCAAAAATGTACTGAAAAGTAGGGGAAGGAAGCTGTAATGGGTGTCTGGGTTCCATTGCGAACCGGTAAAGAAATCGATTGGAGAAACGTCTAAAAAAAATAAAATGCAGTTGGAGAAAAGCATCAAAAAAATACCTCCCAGTAGCGTAATGGTTAAGAGGCCTGCTCCTTTAAAAAAAAGTTTAATCAATCGATCTACTCGCTCTCTTGTTGTTGCATTCATGCTTATTTTTTCAGTGGGTAGTAACCTGATTGTTGAATAATTTTTGCCCCTGCGGCTGATTGTTCAAACGCCAGAAATGCTTTAATTTTTTGATAATCTTTTTTCCTGTAATACTGAAACAACGGTCGCTGGAAAAAGTAGCGACCCATCGCGATTGCTTCAACATCTAATGGTGAATAGGCCTTGGAATTTTTATCGTAAACAGTTAATATTTTTAGGCCGGCCGCATTTCCGTTCAAAACATAACCGGCACTAACATAGCCAAATCCCGAGGGATCTACTTTAAGAGCTTCTATTATTTGAGCATTGCCGTTCATTTGCATAGCGTGCGGACTAAACTCAATACCTAAAGTGCTTTTTACAAAATCATACGTACCAGAATTATTTTGTCTTCCATAAATGGTGATAGGCTTATTAAAAGTTGTTAAAGCTGACCAATTTTTTGTGGTACCATTAAGTACTTTCGCAATTGTTTGGATACTGATAGAGTCGATTGGCATATGATCTGAAACAACAAAAGCAATTGCATCTTGAGCAAACA
>JBIIPY010000061.1:0-17311 GCA_044342365.1 Ferruginibacter sp.
AAACACTTTTATTACTTCCAACAACTTCAACCCGATAAAAAGAAAATTTTCAGCAAGCGTTGTAAAAAATTTATTGAAAGAAAAATCTTCACCATCCACAGCAGCGAAGTTTTGAAAGAAATGCCTGTTTTGGTGGCTGCTACTGCCATTCAACTAAGCTTCGGATTAAAAAAATACCTCTACCCTCACTTTCTGCACATTCATATTTATCCACAGGAATTTTTACGCGTTCATCCTGTGATATGTTTTTTAGAAGGCAATGTATCTGAACACAGCATTCGGTTATCGTGGAAACATTTATACGACGGCATTAAAAATTTCAGCAATGGACAAAATGTTGGTCTACACGAAATGGCGCACGCACTGTACTATCAGACCTTTGTAACAGAAAAGCATGTTGACAAAGATTTTAGAGATTTTTTCTTCGACTTTAATGATGATGGCAACAAAGTGTATGAGATAGAACAGGCAATGGATGCAGGGTTGTATAGCAGGTATGCTATGCAAGATTTTCAGGAATTTTGGGCAGAATCTGTAGAAATATTTTTCGAAAAACCACTGGATCTTTTCAAAAAATATCCTAACCTCTATTATGCCATGCGCAACATTTTAAACCAGGATACGGTATTGGCCTAATAAGTAACCAACCAACTCAAGCAGTTGCCATTAAAAATAATACCATGTACTTTCAGTGGCACAATCTCCTCTTTTCTGAAGCTACAAGTAACCAAAAATTGATGGTCGTTCATTTCTACGGATTCAATATGAATGTGTTCTTTAAAATCAACCTTGCCATCGGCATACCACTTAAACACCGTTTCTTTCACACTCCAAGCCATAGTAAGCGTTTCCAAAGATGGTTGTGCATGTTGTGATAACATCTGCAGTTCAACATCACCCAAATATTTGTATCGAATCTTTTCAATTTTTCTTTGCGGGATTTCAATATCAACTCCCACTTTATTTTCTCGGCTCACAATGGCTGCAGCGTAATCTCCACAGTGGGAAATAGAAAATTGAAAATCATTGTTGGGTAAAAAAGGTTTTCGGGTATCGGCAATTAAAATCTGGTTTACAGGAAAATCAGGAAACAATTCTGAGAGCACAAGCCTGCCCGCCAAGTGTTGCAGTCTTTTGTGTGGATGGGTAATATTTTGTTGGATGCGGATCCGTTCCAAAAAATAGGATTCCTCCTCTGCTATATGCCATACCCCCAATTTGGTACATGCGTTGATATTTTGTTGATAAACCAGTGGCATAAAAAAATAATTTGTGAAACGGTCAACCTGAAAAAAATTACTTTTACAAATAAACGAATAAAGCGCAGAACAATGATATTGAGCGACAAACGCATATTGGAAGAAATGGAAAAGGGAACCATTAAAGTGGTCCCCTACGATCGGGAATGTTTAGGAAGCAACAGCTACGATGTGCACCTTGGCCCCTACTTAGCCACCTATGAACACGCAGAGTTAGACGCGAAAAAACACAATACCATTGTGCATTTTGATATACCAGAAGAAGGTATTTTGTTATTACCGCATATGTTTTACTTAGGCGTTACCGAAGAGTACACCGAAACGCACGCGCATGTTCCATTTTTAGAAGGCAAATCTTCTACAGGACGCTTGGGTATTGATATTCATGCTACAGCAGGTAAAGGAGATGTTGGGTTTTGTGGCAACTGGACGCTGGAGATCTCTGTAAAACAACCCGTGCGAGTATACAAAGGAATGCCCATTGGCCAATTGATCTATTTCCCTGTTGACGGTGAAATTGAAGTAAAATACAACCAGAAAAAAAATGCCAAATACAGCGGCCAACCCAATAAGCCTGTGGAAAGCATGATGTGGAAAAATGAATTTTAAGCGGAGGATCCCAATCAGATAAAATAAATACAGCAAATGAAAAATATATACATCGCAGCCTTGCTCACTTGCTTTGCTCCTGTTGTTTGCAACGCACAAGCAGTAGCAGATTCTATGCTGAATTTTATCGCTGCTAATCAAAAAAGAGCAGCGGTTTACATCGTTTTAAATGATACCGTAATAGCCAAACAAAACGAAAATACCATGATGCCATTGGCCAGCACGGTCAAAATAATGGTAGCCATCGAATTTGCCAAACAAGTGGCTGCAAGTATATTTGACGAAAATAGCTATGTGTCGCTGGGGGAGCTGGAAAAATATTACATCCCCAACACAGATGGCGGTGCACATCCTGGATGGCTTGGTTATGAGCGGAAGCTATCGCACATCAAAAACGACAGTATTAAATTAATGGATGTAGCAAGAGGCATGATGATTTTTAGCAGCAACGCAAACACAGAATTTCTGATGGACTTGTTAGGACTCGACAATGTAAAAAACAACATTCAATTGTTAGATGTAAGAGCACACAGTGCTATTTATCCAATCGTAGCTTCACTTTTCATGTATCAGAATCCTAATAAAAAAACGGAAGCAAGCATTCTGAAAAGCATTAAAAAATTATCTGATGAACAATACAGCCGCTATATTTACGACATGCACAAAGCATTGAAATACGACACCGTTCTAAAAAGTAAATTCAATCCTGCAGATCTTACCCCAAAAATGCAAAAGCTATGGAGTGACCGTTTACCAGCATCTAACGTAAAGGCCTATGCGCACATTTGCAATGTACTCAACAATAGAAAATATTTGAACGAAGATACTTATGTGGTACTCGCAGAGATAATGGAATTTATCATGGAAAATCCTGCCAACAGGCAATGGCTTAAGCACGCCGGAGGCAAAGGAGGTAGCACCGCTTCTGTGCTTACCAAAGCAAGTTATGCCAGCACAAAAAAAGAACAACGATTCGAAATTATTTATTTTTTCAACAACCTTACCGATGCCGAGAATACACAATTGCAAAAATGGTCAAACAACTTTGAATTGGCCATCCTTAGCAATCCTGCTTTCAGAGAAAAATTGAAATCAAAACTGCTTTAAATATGTTAAGGATTAAGCTGCCAAATGGCATAATTCAAAGCTGACGCAAAACTCACCCACAACAAATAAGGAACCAGCAACCAACCTGCAGGCTTAGAAATCCTGTAAAACAATACCAACGTTGCTACGATCGAAATCCATAAAAATACAATCTCTATAAAGGCCAGATCTGGTCGTTGTTTGTAAAAGAAAATAAACGACCAGCAAAAGTTCAGGAACAGTTGGATAAAATATACTGCCATAGCCTTTCGTTGCTGCGCTTTGTCTGTTACGCTTACCCAAACCAAATAAAATGCGATGCCCATCAGAATATAAAGTGTGGTCCAAACGGGTGCGAAAACATAACTAGGTGGGTTAAACGAAGGTTTGTTCAATGTTACATACCATGTTTTTACAGATGAGGCAGTAAAAAATCCGGATATGGCCCCAACCAATACAGGAAGCAGTATAGCAACAATCAATCGAATTGGTTTGCGCATAACATAAAGTTTTAGGTGTTATTAAATCTCACCAAACTTACGGTAATATGCAATTAAAAAGCCGTTTACTGCATCATAGCTCAAAATACCCTGTGGTTGCTCGTTGTTTTCTAAAAATTTTCCATAGGCCCAGGTGATCATCGGCTCAAAAAATCCCCTATGATGCTGGTTAAATTTTCTCCACTCTTTCAGATCCTCTTTAACAGCAAAGGATAGTTGAGACTTTAAACTTTTTGCAGCGGTACTATCCGTTTCATATAAATTTCTATTGGCGTACAAAAACAAATCGAGGTAAACAGAGTATTCGAACAATGGTTTTTTAGAAGATTTTGCTGCCATATACCCCACAAAATTTGCTTCCATTTCTTTGGCATAACCTAATTGATGGGCAATTTCATGGCAGGAAGTAAATGGTAGCAGAAATTTGGGCACGGTAGTATTTACTTGGGCTTCACCGGTAAATGGATTGTAATAACCTGTAAAACTCGCGTAATTACCAAACCATCCCCACAAAGAAGTTTTCAGCGAAACAGGCTTGTAATTCAGAAAAGGATAGCTTTTTTGAAGAGAATCGTATGCATCCGCAGCCTGGCCAAAAAGCGCTTTGTCTGATGGATAAGTAAGCCCAGTTTGCATCCATGCCTGTTTGCTACTGTTTACTTTTACCAACAACATTTGGTTGAGCAGTTTTAACTCACCAGTAGTATAGGTAATTTTTTTGAGCCCCATTTGCGATGCAATTCCTTTTCGGTTATAATTAATGCCCCAAAAAAGATTGAATACAATGTACAAAGATGCCCCCCAAACGAGCCAACGATAGAGTATGGTCTTTGTGTAGTTACGCTTTAAACCCTTGTTTGCCCTTGATACCAGAAAGCGAACCGTTCTAAACAATTGAAACAAGAGCCAACCTACAAAAACAGCATATAGAACATCCCCAATACTGAATGTAAAAATACCAGTAATGCTCCTCAGTATGGTAGAAAAATACTTAAAAAACTGCGAACTGTAACCCTCTTCTACCCTTTCTGTGTTTAGAACGTATAACTTAATGATGATGATTACCAACAATAAACCAGCTAATATTTTACCCCTTTTGCCCGTTTTCATAACACTAAAATTAAGTATTCGATGGAGGATAAGTGCTTTTTGGCATAAAAACTGCAATTTTACTACACATTATTCATAAATTTCTATTACCTTTGCCGTCCTTTAAACTGAACACAATGGCTAACAGACGTGCATTTGAGATTGCTTTTGTGGGTTTGAAGCCTGGCGTTCATGAGTTTGAATATGAATTGAACGACGAGTTCTTTGTTGAAAAAGGCGCTGAAGATCTTACAAATGTAAAGGCCAACATAAAATTATCATTGGAAAAAAATGCCGGTTTTATGTTGCTGAAGTTCGAAATTGGAGGTAATACAGATGTGTCATGCGACCGTTGTGGCAATCCATTGAAGATGGACCTTTGGGATGAATTTAAGATGCTTATAAAATTGGTTGACAATGCCTATGAAATGAATGAGCAGGAAGAAGACCCAGATGTGTTTTATCTTGAAAAAACAGAAAGTCATGTAGATGTAAGCAGCTGGTTGTACGAATTTGTTCTTTTAAGCATACCCATGCAACGCATGTGTTCGAAAGAAGAAATGGGCGGACCGAAATGCAACAAAGAAGTGTTGGAGAAGTTGAAGGAAATGGAAACTAGGACATTGGAAAACAACGCCAACAACTTGTGGAAAGGTTTAGATAAGTTTAAAGAAAATTAAGCATAAGTATAACAACATTCATAGTAAATTTTAAAAAATAAACAGTCATGCCAAATCCAAAAAGGCGCCATAGTCAACAACGCAGTGCAAAAAGAAGAACACATTATAAGGCTTCTACTCCAACATTGAGTACTGATTCTACTACAGGCGAAATTCATGTACGTCACCGTGCACACGTGAGCGAAGGAAAGTTATTCTATAAAGGAAAGCTTGTTGCTGAGAAGGCTCCTTTGAAGGCATAACAACATTTGCTTTAAAGAAATTGATTCCAAAATAAAGATTGAGTAACTTCAACCTTCGTTTTGGAATTTTTAATTTTTAATTTTCTTGTTATGATCAGAATCGGACTAGATATGATGGGTGGTGACTTTGCCCCGCTTGAAGCTGTAAAAGGTGTGGCAGCCTTTTTTGCAGAGAACAATACAGGCGTTCAACTGGTTCTGATTGGTGATGAAAATAAAATCCAAGAGCAATTAGTTTCCTTCCCACTCCCTTCCCAAAATTACCAGATAGTACATGCTCCTGAGTTGATAGGAATGCACGAACACCCTACAAAAGCTTTAAAAGAAAAACCCCAATCTTCTATTGCTATTGGTTTTCAATTGTTGGCCGCTGGTAAAACAGATGCCTTCATTAGCGCGGGTAACACCGGAGCCATGATGGTGGGTGCATTGTTCAGCATCAAAACCATTGAAGGCGTTCACCGCCCAACCATTGGTGCTTACATGCCAAGAGAAAACGGCACACTTGGTTTGTTGTTAGATGTGGGTTTAAACTCCGATTGCAAACCAGAAAACCTACAACAATTTGCTGTACTAGGTTCATTATACGCCAAATACATTTTGAATGTTGATGACCCCAAAGTAGGTTTGGTAAACCTCGGTGAGGAAGAAGGTAAGGGCAACTTACTGGCCCAAGCAGCCTATCCCCTTTTAAAGGAAAACAAACTCATTCACTTTATAGGAAACATTGAAGGGAGAGATATCCTTATAGACAAAGCGGACGTGATGGTATGTGATGGTTTTACCGGCAATGTGGCCTTGAAACTGGCAGAAAGCGTTTATGATATCATCAAGCGGAGAAACATAAGCGATGAACATTTTGAGCGCTTCAATTTTGAAGCTTATGGTGGCGTACCCGTATTGGGTGTTGCAAAACCAGTCATCATTGGCCACGGCATTTCTAAGGCTACCGCATTTAAGAATATGATCAACATTGCATGTAAAATGAATGAAACCGATCTCAGTGGAAAAATAAAAGAAAGCTTCGCAGTTGATCCATAAATATTCAACAGCCTAAAAATAAAAAAATGCATGGATATTGTCCATGCATTTTTTTATGGTGTATTTCGAATGATCAATTTTCTTGCAGAAACTGATCCAATACCGCAATCGTTTTATCAAGATCTGCATAACTCAGTGCATTGTTCAAAAACCAACTTTCATAAGCCGAAGATGGCAAGTAAATACCATTTTGGAGCATGTAATGAAAGAGCTTGTTAAAGATGGGAATGTCTGCTCTGGAAGCACTGGCAAAATCGCGAATGGGTTCCTTGCTAAAATGAATACTGATCATCGAACCCAATGGGTTGATCACAAAATCATTTCCCGACTTTTCTAAAACTGCGTTTAGCCCATCCCGTAAGTAAGTGGTTTTATCATTCAATTGCTGATACAGCGTAGGATTGTTCTTTAATTCCCTTAACAAAGTAAATCCTGCAATCATGGCAATGGGATTGCCACTCAACGTGCCTGCCTGGTACACATTTCCCAAGGGAGCAACGTGTTCCATTATTTTTCTTTTACTACCACCAAGCTAGTAACCGAAAAACTAGGTATACCCGCCAGTAAATTTGGCATCTCCTTTCAATCAAGATTAGGAGGAGGTTGGCTACAACCCTTTACAAATAAGCGTTTAAAAGCCATGCCGAGTGAAGGAATAAAAAAACTATTCATTATTTGTCCAGCATTTGTGAGCGATTGTTTAGAAACTTTGGAAAAAATTGCAGAAGAAGGCAAAGAAACTTTTATGGAAGCAGGCGGCGAAAGTTTTGAAATGATTCCTTGTATGAATACACATCCAATGTGGGTAGCTGCACTGAAGCAATTAATTGATGAACCACAATTAATCCTTGCTTAGGCGATTAAGTATTTGTACGTAAAAGCCATACACATCATCTTTATTGTAACCTGGTTTGCAGGCATGTTTTATTTGCCGCGTCTTTTTATTTACAACACAGAGGCCAATGAAAAAAAGGAACCTGCAAAGTCAATTCTGCAGGAACAGTTTCGCATCATGATCAAAAGATTGTGGTTGGGCATCACCTGGCCATCTGCTATACTCACTGTTATTTTTGGTGGTTGGATGGCATGGTTATATGGTACTGTACCATCATGGCTATGGATAAAGTTGGTATTTGTAGCCGGCCTCTATGCCTATCATTTTAGTCTGCAAAAAATATACAGCCTTCAAATGAAAGGTATCTTCAAATACAGTTCGCAACAACTGAGAATATGGAACGAAATAGCCACCATTTTTTTGGTGGCTATTGTAATGTTGGTATCCGTAAAACAAGGCGTGAGCCTGGTGTGGGGTGTAATTGGTTTACTGATGTTGATTGTATTGCTGATGAGTGCCATCAAGATTTACAAGCTCATCAGATCAAAAAAACAGGTTTAATAGATGAGGTGTTTTCTTTGGAAAAAATAGAGTAAAATAAACAACAAACTCAATATGCTAAAAAACATGATCAGCGATCCTGAGAATATAAATGTTCCAATGAATAAAACTGTGGTGAAGAAAGGTAATAACTGACCTATCACATAAAACAAAAATCCTTGCTTTTTAAGTTTCCTCATCTGCAATGCACCAAAAATGCACAAGGCAGTAGCTACCAATCCTAAAATAAAAATGGGGAACCTGTTTTCATAACTTTTTGTAAACATTTCATCCAAATGCTCAATAGGAGGAAGAAAGCCTTTTACGAACGCAGGGACTTCAGGAGCCTTCATTTGATTGATCACCTCATCTCTTTTCTGATAGGAAGTTTCAGCAGTTAAAAATCCTGAAACGGTTGTATAAAGGGCAATGGCACAACCAATAAAGGTTAAGATGGTCAAAACATTTAAACCTGTCGGCAGTTTGGGTGCATCAAATTCGCCACTGTCTAAGCTATCGGGGTTGTTGTATTGGTTGCTCATAATTAATGTAGTTTTGCGCAAATTACACAACTACTCCCTTAAAACAAAACCAATCATAAAATAAAAAAGGGTACGATCACATGAATTTTTTCCTTCCGCACATCATTGCCGACCAACATTTTTTGGTTACAGCAGATCGCACTATTTTTTGGGAAGAAAAAAAAGCCCTCATTTTATCGGACCTTCATTTAGGAAAAAGTGGCCATTTCAGAAAAAATGGCATTGGTATTCCTCAGAATATGTTTCAGGAAGATATGCATCGTTTGCTGCACAATATTCAACATTTTAAAGCGGAACAACTCATCATTGTGGGCGACTTGTTTCACAGCCACAACAACAAGGAACACGATCTTTTTTTGAAGTGGAGAAACGATATACCCAGCGTTCAAATACAGCTGTTGTTGGGCAACCATGATATCTTATCTAAAGATTGGTACAGCAATGCCAACATTCAGTTACACGATGGATGTTTACAAATAGAAAGTTTTGTATTTACGCACGACATGGAGTCAATCATTACAAATGAAGAACACTATTATTTTAGTGGACACATTCATCCCGGTGTGGTGATGAGGGGTAAAGGAAAACAAGTGTTGCGTTTTCCTTGTTTTCATTTTTCATCTAACCAGGCCGTGCTCCCAGCATTTGGAAGATTCACTGGCATTCATCCCATTGAGGCAAAAAAAGAAGACCAAGTTTATGTATTGGCAGAAAACAACGTCTTCCAGCTTCAGTAAAACTTATTTCGTTTTTCTTCTTTTTAATTCTTTTTCTATCAACCCCAATTCACGTCCGGTTTGTCCGGCCACAGAACTGTTTTCCTGTGCCCTGCGCATGAGGTAGGGTACTACATCTTTGATGGGACCAAACGGCAGGTACTTACTCACGCCAAATCCACTTTTAGCCAGGTTAAAAGTAATGTTATCACTCATGCCATATAGTTGTGAAAAATGCACACCGGCGTGGTTGTGAGGAATCTGGTGTTGGTCGAGCAAATTCGTTGCCAACAAATTACTTTGTTCGTTATGAGAAGCGATGATCACGGCGATATTATTGAGGTGTTCAATACAAAAACGAACCGCTTCATTGTAGTCTTGGTCGGAAGCAGCTTTGTTGGGTTGAATGGGTGAAACATAACCCATTTCGGTAGCACGTTTTCGTTCTTTTTCCATGTAAGCACCTCTTACAATTTTAACGCCTAGTATAAAATTTCTTTCAGCAGCAGCATCTTTGCTTTGTTTCAAAAAAGCCAATCTATCCTGCCTGTATAGTTGAATGGTGTTGTACACCACTGCTTTTGCTTTGTTAAACTCATCCATCATCAACATGGTGATGGCATCTACAGGATCCTGTATCCAGGTTTCTTCTGCGTCTACCAATACCCCAATATTTTTTTGTTGAGCCGCTTTGCAAATTTGTTTCAATCTTTTGGTAACACGCTCCCACTCTGCTTTTTCTTCGGATGAAAGCTGGGCTACTGCCTCTTGATAGCGATGAATCAAAGTACCTTCTTCCATTGTGTTCATGGAAGCATCTAATTTTTCGAGCAGACCGAAACGTACAAAACCGGTTACCTTAATGCTCATGAAAGGAATGTTGGCCTGCGTAGCCGCATAATCAATTACCTTGATGAATTCTTTGGTGGCGTCATCAAATCCAGCTTCCCCATCAGCACCACCTTCTACCCCATAATCTAAAATAACCTGCACATTGTATTCTTCCAGTTTATTGGCAACTACGGCAGTTTCTTCCAAGGTTTCTCCTCCTACAAACTGTTGAAAAATGGTATTGCGAATGATGGACTTCGTAAAAGGAATATTCCATTTTATGGCAGTGGGCATCAAACCCAATCCCAGCTGCAACAACAAAGGACTGCCCATAGAAGAAAAAAGAAAATGTGCTTTTTTAAGTCCAGGAGTAGGCTTGTAGGCAAAAGCATATTCCGTATTATCGAAAGATATCATATTCAACATTTTGTAATCCCGAAATTCAGCATTAGGACACGAACTACCAAAAAAATCACAGATCGGTTTGTTATATTGCCTGGTGATTGAATGGCTGCAACACCATTTCGCTTACCACTGCACTCAATGGTTGTTGGCATAAGAACCAAATGGCTTTGGCTGCTTCATCTGCCTGAATCATTTTATCGCGTTGTACACGCAAATCTATCGTATCCCAAAACGCAGAATCAACCCCACCCAAAAACAAATTGGTGATACGGATGTCTGTCCTCTTCAATTCTTCCCTCACACTTTGCATCATACCTACCAATCCATATTTGCTGGCGCTGTAAGCCGCTGCTCCTGCCATGGGCACTTTGCCCAAAACGCCCGGGATGTTGATGATCAAACCTTTTTTAACTTCTTTCATCGCAGGTAAAAAAGCTTTCACCAACAAAAAAGGCGCATATAAATTGGCGTGAATGGTTTTCATGAATTCTTCTTCGCTGAGGGTGTCCATCGATTTGATGATACCGATGCCTGCAGCATTCACCAAAATGTCTATACTGGTAAAAGCGGTGAAGAATTTTTCTTTTAACTGCTGCACTTGAGCAGCATCCGCAATATCCAACGCAAAATATTGTGTGTTGGGAACATTAACTGAATCAGCCACTTCTGCCAACTTCTCGGCGTTTCTGCCTGCTAAAAATAAATTAGCTCCGCTAGAAGCTAGCAGCTTGGCGGTTTTTGAACCGATTCCGCCTGTGGCACCTATCAGCAAAACATTTTTTCCCTTAATTCCTTCCATAATGATTGTTTTTGCTTGTTAAACAATTCATGTGGGCTTTTGTTTGATTACCTCACATGAAAGCAATTACCATTGTATTCCCACATCAACTTTTCGAGGAACATCCGGGCATCCATGCTGGCAGCACGGTGTACCTGGTAGAAGAATGGCTGTTCTTTAACCAATTCAACTTCCACCAACAAAAAATACTACTGCACAGGGCCAGTATGAAGGCTTTTGAAGCACAACTTCAACAACGCAATATCAGCACCACCTATATTGAAGCCAGCGACAAAAATTCAGCTATCAGCGTCTTGATTGCCACACTTTCAAAAGTAGGTTGTAAAAATATTGTGATCGCCGAATTGGTAGATGAATGGCTTACAAAAAGATTGATGCAAGCTTGCCAAAAAAACAACGTTGCAGTAGAAGTATTGCAAACACCCAACTTCCTCAACAACATGCAGGAAGCCGCAGCATTTTTCGATAAGAAAAAAACCTACTTTCAAACGGCCTTTTACATTGACCAGCGGAAAAAAAGAAACATCTTGCTATCGCTTAACAATGAACCCGAAGGTGGCCAATGGAGTTACGATGCAGACAATCGAGCAAAATTTCCTGCAAAAGAAATACCCCCCGTCATTAAACCCGTTATCAGCAATCAATATGTAGAGGAAGCACAACAATACGTTCAAAAAAACTATGCGAACAATTACGGCAATATCGATGCATTCATTTTTCCAGTAACACACGAGGATGCCGCCATTTGGCTCGATACATTCATCAAAACCAGGATGGAAAAATTTGGCATTTATGAAGATGCCATTGTTGCCAAAGCAGATTATTTACACCATTCAGTGATTAGTCCGCTGGTAAACATTGGCTTATTAAATCCACAAGAAGTGGTGAACCGAGTGTTAGAATTGGCTCCTAAATACAATATACCACTCAACTCTTTAGAAGGATTTATCAGACAAATAATTGGATGGAGAGAATTCATCCGCATTGTGTATGAAAGAGAAGGTACCAAACAGCGTACCAGCAACTATTGGGGTTTTAGCAGAAAAATACCACCCTCTTTTTGGAATGGCACCACAGGCATTGAACCCATTGACCAGACCATTCAAAAATTATTGAAGACGAGTTACAGCCATCACATTGAAAGATTGATGATACTGGGCAATTTTATGTTGCTCTGCGAATTTGATCCCGATGAAGTGCATCGCTGGTTTATGGAAATGTACATTGATGCCTATGATTGGGTAATGGTACCCAATGTGTATGGCATGACGCAGTTTGCTGATGGAGGATTAATGACTACCAAACCATACATCAGCGGTAGCAATTATTTGATGAAGATGAGCGATTATAAAAAAGGAAAATGGTGCGAAGTGTGGGACGGATTGTTTTGGCGTTTTATGCATGTACACCGCGACTTCTTTTCAAAAAATCCAAGGTTGGGTATGTTGTTGAAAACATGGGATAAGATGTCGGAAGAAAAACGAGCCACCCACCTCAACAATGCCGATAATTTTTTAACCGCAATAGATGAATACCATGAGCAGCATTCGTAAAAAACCATGGAATAGGGTGAACCTGCCGGTGTACAGCATCAGCAGCAAACATGGGGCAAATGAAAACATGCACATCATTACGTATGCCAATCAAATTAGCATGTCGCCAAAAAGGTTTGTGTGTGGCATTTATGCTGGTACACAAACGCTCAACAATGTAGAAGGCAGTGGAGAATTTGTGTTGCAATTGTTGAAGAACGATCAATATCGTTTGGTAGATTTATTAGGCAAAAAATCAGGAAAGACCATTGATAAAATAGCAAGGCTGAAAAAAAGAAACGAGCTTGTAGAATGGAATGACTACAAGGTGTTGGCAAATGCGCTGGCTTGGATGCATTTGAAAGTTGTAAGTACTTTTGAGGGCGGCGATCACAAAGGATTTTTGTGTGATGTGGTGGCATATAAAAATGTGCAGGAAGGGGAAGCCCTTACACTCGATGATTTAAGAAAACACAAACTGATACGCATCTGATGAAACAAATAAAAAAAGCAGATCTTCCACAAAAAATTTGCATCGTTTGTGGACTCCCATTTAGCTGGAGAAAAAAATGGGAAAAGAATTGGGACGATGTAAAATACTGCAGTGAAAAATGCAGAAGATCAAAAAACAAACAATCATGACAACAGAACTTACCATCAAAGACATCGACAGAATCATAGAAATGGCTTGGGAAGATCGCACGCCCTTTGAGGCGATCGAATTTCAATTTGGACTCAAAGAAAAAGAAGTGATTGAGTTGATGCGCAAAGAGATGAAATTGTCGAGTTTTAAAATGTGGCGCAAACGCACCAATGGCCGCAGTACCAAACATGCTGGCCTTCGCAATAGTGGTGTGAACCGTTTTAAATGCACACTGCAGAAAACCATTACACACAATAAAATTTCTAAAAGATAAATGAATTTTCCAACCGACTTTCAAAGTATTCAGGAAAGGATCAACCAAATAAATCCGAAAAAATACGCTTCTACCAGAAATTACATTGATGGTGCTGTTACTCATTTATCGGCGTACATATCAAGAGGCGTAATTAGTGTGAATGATGTACAAAAAGCAATACTTAAAAAAAGCAATGTAGATGATGCTTTTAAGCTTATTCAAGAACTGGCATGGAGAGAATATTGGCAACGATTGTGGCAGCACTACGACCTCAATATTTTGCAAGACATCAAACAACCACAGCCCGATGTATTGCATCGCATGATGGTGAAAAATTTAGCAGAAGCCAACACTGGAATTGATGTGATAGATGAACATATCCAAGCACTGTATGAAACGGGTTACATGCACAACCACCTCAGGATGTATGTAGCCAGTATTGCTTGCAATGTAGCAAAGGCGCATTGGCGTTCGCCTGCAGAATGGTTATATTATCATTTGTTAGATGGCGATGTGGCCAGCAACCACCTCAGTTGGCAGTGGGTAGCCTCGAGTTTCAGCAGTAAAAAATATTATTGCAATCAGGAAAACATCAACCGATATACCAATAGCAACCAGACAGGAACCTTCTTAGACCAGAGCTATGAAAAAATTGCTACCATGCAGGTACCAGAAGAGCTGCAGGAAAAGCAAAACCTATTTTTTAAAACGGAGTTGCCCAACACGGCGATGCCTGCAATAGATAGTAATAAACCTGTATTGTTGTACAATTCTTACAACCTCGATTCCAACTGGCGAACCAACATAGATGCCAATAGAATATTATTGTTGGAACCATCACATTTTAAAAAATTTCCTGTGGGTGAAAACAGCATTCAATTTTTTATAGCATTGTCAAAAAACATCCAGGGTATACAATTGTATTGCGGTGAATTGGCCGATATCCAGGGGGCAAATCCAACCGCAACCTTCATTTTTAAAGAGCACCCAGCATTTGCTCACTACACAGGTACAAGAGATGAACGAGATTGGATGTTCCCGCTGGTGAAGGGCTATTTCCCCTCATTTTTTAGTTATTGGAAAAAATGTGAAAAGTTGCTGAAAAATTTATAGTGTGTTCTGCAATCGGGCAAGGTTCACTTATCTTTGCGAAAATTTTGAAAAATGGATAAGAAAGCAAGTGAGTCGCTGGTGATCATGACGGAGTTGGTGTTACCCAATGACACCAATAATTTTGGTAACCTGATGGGTGGAAGACTCATGTATTGGATGGATATAGCGGCAGCATTGGCAGCAATGAAACATTGTGCCGCACCAGTAGTAACGGCATCCGTAGATAATATTTCTTTTGAAACTCCGATAAAAATTGGCAATGTGGTACACATTGAAGCCAAAGTAACAAGGGCATTTAACAGCAGCATGGAAGTACACATGAGGGTATATGGAGAAGATGCCATACAACAATACAAATACAAAAGCAACGAAGCGTATTATACTTTTGTGGCCTTAGATCCCAATGGTAAACCTAGGCCTGTAAACAAATTGATTCCGGAGTCTGAGGAAGAAAACAGGCTTTTTGATGGCGCACTTCGGAGAAGACAACTGCGGTTGATTTTAGGAGGCAAAATGAAACCAGAAGATGCGGAGGAATTAAGGGCCTTGTTTATAAAGTAATTATTAAAAAACGAAAGTAGTGTTCGAAGGGACCAACCTATTTTAGGAGGCTTTTTTATGCAAAAAATGATGCCTGCTCTTTAGCATGTGTTTGTTGCTTTGCTCGATGGCGTCCATGATTTGTTCTAGAATGACTTCTGCAGCATCTTCGTAATTGATGGTGAGTGGTTTCTTAAAAGTTACAGTGAGCAGGGAGCCCTTCTTTTTAAACTTCAAACCTTTTTTATTGAATGCCCTCCAGAAACCGCCAATGACTACTGGCACCACAATGGGTTTGGTTTGTTTGATAATATATGCTGTTCCTTTTCTACCGGGAGCAAAGGGTTTGGTGGTGCCTTGTGGGAACGTAATGACCCAGTTTGATTGAAGCGCATGGGTAATTTTTTTGGTGTCGGATGAGTCGAGCCCTCTTTTCACCTCATTACCGTCATTTTTCCAGGTTCTTTTTACGGTGATGGCACCAGCCAACAAAAAAAGTTTGGTGAGCCAGTTGCTTTTCATGGTTTCCTCTGCGGCTACATAATTGATGCGAGTAAAAGGCCAAAGCAGGTAATAAGGGATACCCAGTTTATTTCTTTTTCGCCAGCTCACTGCACAAAAAATATGGATGAAAGTGATTACATCTGCAAAGTAAGTTTGGTGATTGCTTACGAAAAGGACGTTTTTTTTGGGTAATTGTTCAATGTGTTCGGTGCCTTTTATGCATAATTTGTTGATGATGTTGATACCAGGATAGGTGAAAATTCCAACAATGGCATATACAAAACCCTTTATGAACCTTGACAATATACCTTCGCTGAATGGCTTTTTCATCATTTTGTACTAAATAATTGCAATGTGATTTCTTTTTTCAAATTTCAAAAATGTAACAAAACATAAAGTTGGGGAGGATTTTAGCAAAACGAGAAAATTTTAACTTTTTTTTTCTTAATGCCCTTTTACGTATATTTGGACACTATATTTTAATTTAAAATTATCAAATCATGAAGAAAATCTTACTTACTGGATTTGCTCTCATGGGTTTCACTTGTGTTGTGATGGCCCAGAATGAACCAGCAAAGGCGAAAAAGAAAACGCAGAATATTTCAATTCTTAATCCTATAGAAGCTGCTCCAGCTAGTGCTGAAAGGGTGAAAGCCAAGTTAGAAAAGGAAAAAGCTGCTGGTAAAGTAGTACCTGCTACCGCAACAAATGCCGCGGCAGAAACCGCTCCTAAAAAAGCAGCTCAGAAGAAATAATCATGCTTCATGGCTGTTTTTAATTGTTTTATTTCTCTTATTTAAACAAAACTGTTTTACTAAACCAATCAACAAATTATGTATTTCAAATCTACACTCACCTATTTAAATAGAGCATGCTCTGTCAAATCTTTGGCAGTAGCCATGTTTGCTTTGTGTACGGGTTTGGCCAATGCTCAAACCTATACCAATGGTAACTTATCAACCGGCGCAACTTTAACGGGAGGCGGTGCTGCTGCTCCTGCAGGCACTACCTGGAGTCAGTTGCAAGGCGCTAACACAAGCTTTGGTTTTAGTGCAAATCAAACGGCCGGATTCACCCTTGCAGATGACTTTGTGGTGCCAGCGGGCCCGAATTGGACCATCAGCAAAATGACCTTTTTCGCTTATTCTACCGGTTTCGCTGGAGCAACTTCTCCTTTCAATGATGTAAGGGTATTGATCTACAACACCAATCCATCAGTTGGTAACCCAACTCCTATTTTTGGCGATTTCACTACCAACAGGTTCTCTACTTCTTCTTTTGCAAATTTGTACAGAACAGCTGCAACAGCTGATCTTACTCGTCGTATATGGAGTGTGGAAGCCAACGTTGCTACATCACTAGCACCAGGAACCTATTGGGTAGAATTTCAACTGGGCAATGGTGGTCTGAGCAATTTTGTTCCGCCAAGCACTGTAGTAGGAGTTCCTTCTCCAGTAGGTGCAAACTCTAAGCAAAGAACCATCGCTGGAAATGTTTGGGCAAATGTAACGGATGCAGGTAGTGGCCCCCAGGATCAATTTTTTAGAAT
>JBIIPY010000062.1:0-17160 GCA_044342365.1 Ferruginibacter sp.
AGACAAAGAAAAAATCGCAAGACAAAAGCTTCGCAAAGCAAAGCCTGTTAATAGCAAAAAGTTAGTGACAGCTTAATTTGATCATCTTCTCCTAACAAGCACGAACCGCCAACATGAGGTTTTATGCAAGGGGGCTGGACGGAAGTACAATCATCATTTATGCAAAGCCAGGCATTGGTCCGAGCTCGACTAGCACCATTGGGCTTTTGTTTTTAACTTCATCAAAATATTTTTAATGAGCAACGGCCCTGGCAGTAGGAATTCTAATTCCCAACCTGTACAGAGCCTTGTTCGTTACTCCCCCACTTTACGGCAAACCGTTACATTCATTTTCTAATTTAATTTAAGTTAGCCCTAGTAAAACAAAAATGCTTCTATTAAGCCTTCAATACAATTGATAATACAAAGTGCTTTCTATAAGCCTGCTAAAAAAAGGTGTTTTAGCTGTTTTTTATTTGGAAGGAGGTTTTGTTAAGTGGCTGTTGTATATTACGAAATGATAACAGATGTGAAAATGGGTTTGATTGTAAACGTTTGCTAAGGTTATAAATATTTAAAGTGAAGGAGATGAAATACTAACACAACATTTGAATTGAAAAAAGCCAATAAGAAACACTCTGATGGTTGATGTTGTTGGTGAGAAACACCAACAACGGAGTTTGATGGTTGTGGCGCTTTTCATTTGGGATTTGGTGAACACCAAAAGCCGAAAATAAAAAATTAGAAAGGATGAAATCAGAAGAAATAAAACAGCTTTTTACTCAATTTGAATCGGCCGCAGCAGAAATAGAAGGCGTTGAGTGTTGGAGTGCGAGAGAATTACAAGATTTATTGGGTTACGGCAAGTGGGAAAACTTTGAAAAGGTAATACAAAAAGCAAAAGATGCCTGTAAAAATGCAGGTGAAAAAATAGCGTATCATTTTCCTGACGTCAGGAAAACGATCGCAATACCTAAAGGTGCTGAAAAAGAGATAGAAGATATTCTTTTAACGCGTTATGCCTGTTATTTGGTTGCTCAAAATGGTGATAGCAGAAAGGTAGAAATTGCCTTTGCTCAAAATTACTTTGCGGTACAAACACATAGAGCCGAGTTAGTAGAGCAACGGCTTTTAGAATTTGAACGGGTAAAAGCAAGGGAGAAATTAAGCCAAACAGAAAAACAACTTTCGGGAATTTTGTATGAGCGAGGTGTCGATAGCCAAGGGTTTGCTGTTATACGAAGCAAAGGAGACCAAGCTTTATTCAGATTGAACACACACATGCTAAAACGAAAAATGGCCTACCAGACAGCAGACCAGTTGCTGATTTCTTACCAACTATTAGCATTAAAGCTAAAGATTTAGCCGCTGAAATGACTGGCTTGAATGTGCAAAACAAAGACCTTAAAGGACAAAATAAGATAGAAAAAGAACACATCGACAACAATATAGCAGTAAGAAATATGTTGACAAAAAGAGGTATTATCCCTGAAAATTTACCAGCATCAGAAGACGTGAAAAAACTGCAACGCAAATTAGATGGGGACGAAAAGAAAGTACTGAAAGACACGAAAAAGAAGAAATAGACAATTAAAATGTAACAAAGCAAAAAACGGCTGATACGGTTTTCTGAAGGCATTGGGGGAACAGGAATTGCAGAAAAAGAAACACTCTGATGGTTGAGTTGTTGGTGAGAAACACCAACAACGACGTCTCAAAAGTTGAGATAGCTAGAATATTGCATTCTCAAATGGATTTGAAAAATAAAATCCAAGCGTAAAACCACAGCCAACTTGCTGTTTGCTGCGATGCCGGCTGGCCAAAGTAACATTAGCTTCATCTATTTATCATCTTCTGCTTCGTCAGTTTTATAATATGATTTTGTACTAAATTTAATCATCACAATTCTAATAGGCTTCGGTTGCCAGGCTGACCATTTTTTAATATCACGGCCCTGCCCGTTAGTGGTAATTTAAACACACTAAACAAACAATGATTAAAATAGATTTTGAAGACACTTATGAACCAATTCAAGTGGCAGAAGATTTGTCATTTATGACTTTTTTTACAGACGTTTCAAACAATCCACCTATACTAATTAAAATAGAAATTTCAGCATTGGGCGACCCTCTATTACCTAATGTATTTAATATGGCATTTGGTCCTATATCACAGAATGGTGACATTGAGGATACTGTAAAAATAAATCATCTAAATAAAGACAAAGTATTCTCAACGATTTTATTATTTTCTTTGGTTTACCTACAAAGCAATCCAAAAATGACAATAGGTATAGATGGCTCTAATGACACAAGAGCGTATTTGTATCACAGAATGTTTATAACAAATAGAGAATATCTTGACGAGTATTTCGTCACAATAGGCGTGGACTGGTATGTTAAACTTCTTAGAAATGGATCTATTGAAATGGATTCGAATGGAATACCCTATTTTAAACCAAAGCCCGAACCATTTGATTATCAACGACCTGCAAAATATTTATATCGATATTATATGTATCAATTAAAACAATAGACTAACTAAATTCAAATTATTTTATTTAATTTTATATAATGAAAGAAAAAGTGCAACAACGAATTAATCAAGTTAGACATTTAGCAACTACTCCTACAAAAGGGAATACTGTTAAAGGTGCTGATTCATTTCGTTCAAATGATAGTCTTTCTAAATCAATTAGGAATTCTAAAGAAGCTAATATTTTTTTAGCGGAATTAGATACGGCAATTAAAGTTGCCCGAACAAAAAAAGATTAATACAACGTACTGATAAGTATTTGAATTACTCAAGCCCTTTTTTGTGTTCATCAACTTTCGTTAAAATAAAGTTTGCTTTAATAACCGCCATACAGAAGTAACTTCAGCTCCATCTATCATCTTCGACGCCGTTGTTGGTATAATCACCATTACCAGTTAGCGCTCCCCTTAAAAGACCACCACAAACAGTTTCTCGAATAAATTAAATAGTCCATATTAATAATTTTATTCCTAAATAGCACAGTTCAGTTTATAGTCTCATTAAAAGATGCCATTTCTAAGTTGCAGCAGATTAATAGTCTCCAAGCAGATAAATCATCAAAAGAATAGGGCTTACAATTTAAAGCTGGCCGCCTGCATTTGTCAACTTTATTGTAATATTCTTCTATTACATTTAACGAAGAAGTATGCGGCCACTACTTCCGCTACACAATTCCAATTTGTGATACCGAATATTTTACCGGGTAAGCATTATAAAATGTCCACATAGGTAAGTCCCCCGTCTATCGAAGAATCAAACCAATCGATTAATTTAGAGCCTTCTCGACTTTTGCCCGCTTCAATACCAGGTTTTGACTAGTTGCAATACCCACCAAACGATACTTAAACCGATTTTCACCACCACAAACCACTTCTTCCAAACTGCGTTCTTTCGAAATGCCGGTCACCTCCTGAAAAGCAGCATCTTCACCATTAAAGGAAATCCCAAAATAAAAGGCAACAGGTTAATTATTGGTCTTACTTGCCATTGGTAATAATCAATCCCTCATGCGCGATTTCAATGGTGTCGACAGCCACTTCATTACCATCAGACTTAAGATCTGTACTGCTAATTTTAGTAGGCCAAGCATTTAAAAGCTGCCATTGCATAGTTACCTTACCCCCTTCATCCAGCAATTTAATTATCACCGTCCTGCGCTTGATGATATTCATTTTGATTTCATTATGCCAGTTCCAGAAGGTATTGTCATTCAAAAAAACACCTCTTTTCATCGTGATATTCCCATATTTAGTAATACCCGGCATTTTTACAGTTGAGAAAAGTGGGCTATTACTTTTTCGGTATTCAATAATCTGGTTCTCAACATCCATTCCGGATACTTCCTGAAAGGCAACTGCTTTTAGCTGACTTCCTAAATCCACTTCAAATCTGAATTTCGGGAGAGGCCAGGTGGCACTTAGTTTGCTTCCATCATCGTTAGCCATAGTATTTAGTTTTAATCGTTAATTAATAATTGTATAATAAAAAATTGGGTTAACTACTAGTTAACTACTGTCTGGAGATCCTATAAAAATTAGGAAACAAGTGAAGCCGCATTACCCGCAGCCAAACCTGATTGTAATGATTTTAATTTCACCGTTGCTTTGTTCAATTTGATAGTTGCCAAATTAACCTGCTTAGTTACCAAATCACAAGCCTTTTGTCTGTCTTCAAATTTTAACTTTGCATCTTGATAAGCCTGTGCAATGAGTCCGGCTAAGGAATCATTGGTCCATGGTGCATCCGGAGTAATATTACTAGGATCAATGCCGGTCATGGTTTTGTATAGGCTTCTTGCCTGTGTAAACTCCAAAGCAGTAGAAGCTTCGGATTCTATGTTGGCAAACTGTGATGCATAGGCGGATTGCAAAGCATTAAGGGTTAACAATATGGCATTATTGGCATCTTCGCTTGCCTGACCAATCATCGTTACTAGTTCATCAGAAATTAAGGGATTTAACGCTTTTTTACTCATTATTAAAGCAGACAAATTATTAATCAATTCAACCGTATAAATGAGATTATCCATCAATTGTTTTAAATCAACAGCAAGTCCTTTTGTTTTCTCATCAGCTAAAACCATTTCATTGAAGGTAATTTCAGAGTTATCCAATAAATCCTTTGAACTGTTAACCAATTGATTAATGACATTGAGGTTATTTAGCGCTTTTGCCCGATCATTATCCGAACTTGCAAGAAGTGCTTGGAAATTATTTAGTTTTTGGGTCAAAGAAGTTACAATGACTTGGTATTGGAAAACATCCTGTTGCGCATCTAGCACCTCTAGCATTATGCTATCCAATTCTGCTTTCTTTCTTTCGGTAATTCCGTACTTTTCAATGCTGATGGCATCTGGTTTTTGGGAGATTATCTGTGTCATTTGATTTGGATTTTAAGATTTTAATGATGAAGTTTTAAAAATAATGGGCGTGGAATTTTGGTATCCCGACCAACTGTTGGTGAACTTAGAAAGATTTTCTTCGGCAGCAATACAATAACTTATGATAACCGGCGTGTATTGCTGTCCATCAATTAGCGGATTACCGAAATTATCTGTAACAGAGGCATTTACCTCAATAGTATATTCTAATTCAGGATGAGCTAATTCAGCTGAACCTATTTCTATACCTGTATTAATAACACTTACGCTTTTCCCTTTATTCTGCTCATGGTGAATAATGGGTGGTTGCAAAGATTGAAGTGTAGATTGTTTAGCAACAATATAATTTCCATAAAGAACCCCTTCAGCAATTTTTAAATTGAATAAAAACTGAACATTTTCATTGATAGCTTTTTGCTTAATACTTTCAATTTTTTTATTTTTATCCTCATTCAATTGCCACAAATTTTGCTGAATGGGTTGTAAGACATTATTTATTTGGAATTCAATCTGTGCGTTAAGTCTATTCACTTCAGAGTTTACCATATTTACTGTGCTTGAATTCTCCTCAATAACTCCATCTTGCGCATTGCTTGTTTTTATTGCGGCAGACAATTTTCCTTCCAACAGCTCAATATAATTTTTCGTGTCAATGACCTTTGCCTGCGCAATAGCAATTTGCGGATCATATTCATCAATTGCTTCTAGGGATTCTACTTCCTGCTTTAATGCCAACGTAGAATCTTTATTCAATAATAAACCGGCCCATGGATCATTAGGTGGGAGAAATATGCAACGATATTCAACCAATGAAATATTATCCGGATTTTCAGCCACCTTAAAATTTAATACTCCATTTTCCAATAGAATATTTTTATTATTCGAAGCGGTAGATGGTGGAACCTGAGCGTCTGCAATTGCCTCTGGTACTTTGATGTTTTTACCTTCGACAGCAACCAACTTGGTAGTTAATATAAAAGAAAGAGATGGCGCAGATAAAAAATCATCGAAACAATTCAACTTCTTTTTATAATCGTCGGTGTATATACCCAGAACAAAAACAACATACCTTGTTCCTAAAACAATATCATCTCCATCAGAATCCTGAATGGTAAATGGACCTTTCCCATCGATGATCATCTCCTGATAATTAATGTCACAGGAAATAAGTGTTTTTACCCCCTTTGCAGAAGTGGGTGCTGAAGAAGTTGCATCAGAGGTATCATCTGGAGCAGGTACTGGAATAATAAGCCGCTTAGAGTTTGGAGCCGGGCTTACAGATAATGTACCTGCTGAATTAACAGATGATCCCTGGGCAGGATCTCCTTCATCTCCTATCAAAAGATTTTCTGCATTTGAAATAGAGAAGGTTGACTTTTTAGCATCCTTTACTACTATTAGGTAATAGTTCTTAATGGGATAATATGGATTGGTCTTCTTTTCTGAAGGAGCAATAGTTTCTAAAAGGTTAAAAGGCATTTTAATCCTGTCAAAACTAACTGTGAAATCAACCGATGTTTCATTGGAAATCAATAAATTAAGATTTAGTCCTTGATTGGATGCATGGTAAGCCGATTTGGTTGATTGATAATCAATGGAGAAATTCAGGTAATTTCCTTCTGATTGCTTTTCAATGGTGCTGGCAGCTGCCAAATTGCTTTCTTCCGCCAAAAGTTGTTGAGCAGCTGTATTAACTTCATCTGATGTAATTTTCAAAACAGCATTCATCAAATCACTATTGGTCTTCGACTTATCCAATACAGTGGAAGCTGAAACTTCAGAAGTAAGTATGGAAGCTTCCATAGCTTTTTGGGAAGCAAGTTCAGCATCATAAGCTGTAGTATTAATCAAACTTCTTGCTTCTTCAGCAAGTATATAAATATCTGATTTTGCGTCTGCAGCATGAATGATGCCATAAATACTACCTAAATCACTTGCCAGTTTAACAATTGAATTTGACGCAAACTGAACATTGGCTGCACAAACAGCTGAATTGGTAATCGATTGTTTAACATAAAGATTTGCCTGGCTGGCTGAACCTGCCAAATTATTACTGATATTACTATTGGCCACTGCTTGCGTTTTAACGCCTAATTTATTTACCAGTACGCTTTTAGTATATTCTAATTGCTCACCCGCTTTTAAAGTGGCGCCCTCATTAAAATAGAGTGTAAACATGGATGCGTTTTTCTGTGTATTGACGTTCGTTAAATCTAATTCCTGGGATTGCAGCGAGGCAATAACATTGGATCGGAGATTTTCGTTGTAGGAACTCATAAAAGGATTTAATTTAAAGTTTGAATAATTGATTGCTAATTCGCAAGAACTGCTAACAAAGGTTTGGCACATTTGTGGTTAATCAATGTTTAGTTCTCCACTTCAACAGGTCAGACATTCTTACATGTTGCCCCTACGGCATTTGGAGTTCTATGAGGCATTGTCATTTTTGGTTTCCAGAATTTATGAAGCCCCCCTTTTTATCTAAATTTTTTATTACCACAGAAACGATGATATCTGCAAAAATTTCAAGCTGTTCATCTATCTCAGCCTTAGAGGGAACATATTGAGTTTGTATTTGAAATGGACTCTGTTTTAGGACAGGTTCCCCGTGTATTAAAGATTCATTGCTTTTATCTTCAGGAAGGTTATTAATCATTTTATTGTATTATTACTATTGGGCTAACTATCCCAATAAATTATAAAAGATCTTGATTCAGTATAAGTAAATGGGGTGTATGGTTAATCTGTCCATAAACAATGGCATTTTGTTCGAATTTTTTACCAATTATTGATGCATCTTTTTCTGAGATTCCAATTATAAACAAACTTAGTTCTGGTTCCTATGTAGGATCTTCCCCAACACCATGACCTTCAAAAGTCACATAACTTTTGGTCAATTCCTTTAATTCATCATGGCGCATTTTATTGTCTTCATCTGACACTACCTTTGAATAAGGATTATATGCAGTAATGAAGGCCCACTCATTAGAGTTGTTTTTCTGAAGAAGGACATCAATCTCTTGATTTAACTTTCCAATCTCAATTGTTACAGCAGGCTCAAATATCTTGTACTTGGTATTTTTATACGCTTCGATTAGGGAGTTCATTTATTTCGATTTTGGATGATTTAAATTTTTTATTTATCATTATTTGTTAAATGTGCAAAATTGGGCTAAACTGAGCTCCTCCTTCTATTTATAATAGACCTCCTAAAACTGATTTAAAAATTTCTATTTCCGGACCTGCCTTTCATAAAAGCAATTTAATTATACTGGTACACCCCAGAACGTGCGATTTTGTAGTGATTCTCCATAACATATCAAATTTAATAAAATTAACATAAGATATCAAAACTAAAACTGACTAATGATTAAATTAATAATGAACAATAAAGCTGTCTAGAAAAGGGAACAGAAAAAATAAAAAATGAAAATATTATTTTACAAAATACTAATAATTCTTATATGAAAAACTTTGATCAGATTAATTCGGGCGACAAATACGTGCCAGTACCTCAATTCACGTGTAAAATCCTGGGAAAACGTAGATTGACAAAAATAAACGTACAAGAACGTTTTTTCGTTTTTTTACGTGAAAACACGGTAATAAGAGGAGGTTTTTTCTATAAAATTTGAGAATTTTTCTATGATCACTTGTTTTACCAGACTCATTATTTAATCCGTTAATTTATCCCTCCAAATTGAGAGCCGCATGCTCTCAGACGGGGGAGCAAAACACATTTTGTACAAAATCCGCCTGTCGAAGGCATGGTCAATATTTTGCTCCAGATTGGTAGTTGATATTTTCGTTCTGGATACTTCTCAACCGCTCTTCAGTAAATGTCACCATAAAGTTTTTGACCATTCCAGAACAATCTGATTTAGTTATTTTAGATTTGGTCACTCATATAAAATTTATTAAATTTGATGTCTTCCCACTCCATGAAATATTTATCAAAGAATCATTCAAAAATGGACGGGCATATAGTAAAAATTGCTCTAAAATATTTATAGTGAACGATTTTTGAATAAACACAAGATTTTTTCTTTATATGAGCATCACTCCTTACCACGCTAAATATTTTGCCTATGAACTAACTAGGCGGTATGCGGCGAATAGCTTGCAGAAGTTTACAGCTTCCCTTGCCGATGCTCAAGTAGATTTGAACCCTCATCAGGTAGATGCTGCATTATTTGCTTTTCAATCACCGTTATCCAAGGGGGCTCTTTTGGCTGATGAAGTAGGTTTGGGTAAAACCATTGAAGCCGGAATTGTTATTTCTCAAAAATGGGCTGAACGCAAACGAAAAATTTTGATTATCGCTCCTGCAAATCTTCGCAAGCAATGGAACCAAGAGATTGCCGATAAATTCTTTTTGCCATCCGTAATTCTAGAAACCAAGTCATTCAATCAAGAAATTGCCAAAGCTAATTTCAATCCTTTCAATCAAACTGACAACATTCTTATTTGCTCATACCAGTTCATCAAGAGTAAAGCCATTTATATTACAAAAGTCGATTGGGACTTGGTGGTGATTGATGAAGCTCACCGTTTGAGAGATGTTTACAAAACAACGAATAAAATTGCCAAAGCAATAAAAGAAGCTGTTGCACATGCTCCAAAGATTTTATTAACTGCGACGCCATTGCAAAACTCTTTATTGGAGTTATATGGGTTAGTGAGCATCATTGATGAGTTCGCATTTGGTGATTTAAAAAGCTTCAAAACACAATATACACGTATAACCGAGAATTCAAGTTTTGATGACCTCAAACGTAGGTTAGAGCCTATTTCTGCCCCCTGTTCTTTCAAACTATTGATGTAAAATTATTGAATTGTAAACATAGGATGCGGTTTGCTGCAATACCAGCTTGACGAAAGAAACTTCGGCTTCAATTATCTTCAGCTTCGACTTGACCGTTTTATAATAGATTTTGTACTAAATTTATTCATCACAATTCTAATCGGCTTCGGTTGCCGATCTGACCGTTTTTCAAATACCGGCACAGCAGCAACCCGTGATCCTTGGCTTCTATACAATGAGCATTCAACTAAATTCACAAATCCTAACATGGCAAATCATAAATATTTATTCGACCCGGTTTTATTGCAAGAGCAAATTGAGAAACTTCACAAGGAACGTAAGGCCGGCAAACTTCCATCCAAAAGAATAGGACGCTTAACAAAAGGAGAGCGACTTCTTATTTTAGCAAAAACCGATAGCAAATGTCATATTTGTGGTCAAGACCTATCACTAACTGATTTTCAAGCTGACCATGTGGTTTCTCACGTTCGTGGCGGCATCCATAGTGTTGACAATTATTTGCCGGCTTGTTTCATTTGCAATAATTACCGATGGCATTATTTGCCCGAAGAACTTCAATTGATTTTAAAAATTGGCGTATGGGCAAAAACTGAAATTGAAAGAAAAAGCACTATTGGCATTTCAATGGCTTCAAAATTTGTTTCAAAAGAAAATAGACGCATAAATACGAAGCCAAGAAAGTAATGTGTACAGCAGCCAGCATTGGGTTTGATGCAAGGCTGGCTGGACATCGGAGCAAAGGTCATTTTATCGCTATTGTGCTTTATCTGGACTGATCGTTCAATCTTATGATTTTGTTTGTTAACCTGTACTTTTATATCTTTAGTCAGCAACGGTTCCGGGCGGACATGCAATGAATTCCAAGCCTGCAGCAAGCCCTACCCGACGAGAACAAACAAGACCTTAAATAAAGTTAAGATTTGACAATATGCGATTTGCAATAGTCGACAATAGAAAGGTAGAAGCCAAAACTGGTTCAATTGCAAATTGCCCAGGATGTTATCAACCTGTTATTGCTAAGTGTGGTGACCATAGAGTACATCATTGGGCACATAGCAAGAACAAAATGTGCGACACTTGGTGGGAGCCCGAAACAGAGTGGCATCGAAATTGGAAAGGCAAATTTCCTGAAGAATGGCAGGAAGATTTTTTAATAGACAATAAAACAGGAGAAAAGCATATTGCGGATATAAGGACAGACAAAGGGCTCGTGATAGAATTTCAACATTCTCATATCAACCCGCAAGAACGATTATCTCGAGAGGCTTTCTATAAGAGTTTAACTTGGGTAGTTGACGGAAGTCGCTTAAAACGTGATTATCCACGTTTTTTAAAAGGAAAAGAGTTTTTTAAAATAATCAAACCCCGCATTTTTAGAGTTGACTTTCCCGAAGAGTATTTTCCATCCGCCTGGCTTGACAGCGCTGTTCCTGTTCTTTTCGATTTTCAGAATATCACACCACTTTCAGACCCCGAAAACAAGCGTCACATTTTGTGTTGCCTATTGCCTGTAAAAATTGGTAGTAGTGCAGTTATTGCTGAAATTACAGAGAATGCATTTGTAAATAGTGTGATTAACGGTGAATGGGCTGTTAAGACGAGACAATTCATTAATGATATTACTCAAGTTGCGAAAGAACATCGGCAGCAATTAAAAAGGCAACAAACAAAAGGTGAGCAATTAAATACATTTCTTAGGTACTCAGTACAAAGACGAAGAAGGTTTTAATGGGATGCCGAACTCCTAAGTTAAAGTTTTGTGCAATGGGGGTACTACGTTGCAGCATCAAACTGCAGTGCATATCCAAGCTTTACTTTCGGCGCACAAAGCAACCTTATCACAACAAGGCATATTAGAATGACATCACTTTTTTTACTACCAGTCCTTCGTAAATGCAGAGTACCGTTATCTGCAACCCAATTATCAACAGTTCAACTATCGGCTCACAGTTCAAAAACTCAACAGCCCACCGAACATTTCAGCACATTTACCTTCCCTTCTCAAGACCATTCGTCAAATTTTACGATATTTATCAAAAATTACCTGAAAAAATGTACAATACGATACCTGACCAATTTAGAAAATTAGCTATGGAAAACATTTTCAAGACAAATACATTTCAAAATTGCTGGCAGACTTGGCAACCTGAAATCAATAGATTATTGGGTAATAATTACGGTGAAAATGAAATTATTAATTTAGGCGACCACCTATCCGATATTTTTAAATCTACTGGTGGTGGTGGAAGAGGGCAAGGTGAATTATCAGCAGGGGGAACTGCTTGGGAGTCTTTGGTTTGTTGGTACATTAACCTTTGTTGTGTTGGAAGTAGAATTGTTGCAATTAAAAAAATGAGTTTAGTGCCGAAGTCTATACAAGACGCAATCACAGTAAATTATGGAAATTTTGCTTGTAATACTGAATCAGATATTACCATAATAATTTTTCCAAACATACCTGAATACAATACTGATGTTGTTCAATTAAACATTTTTGACAATAATGGAGTTCAAATTCCTTCAATTATAAGAAACAAGTTCAACATTGACCTTTCAAATTATTTATCTGCAAGAGACTTTCATCAATTTGAAATAGGTATTATTCAATGCAAAACAAACTGGAATGATAACGCACAAGTTCCGATGCTTTGGGATATGATTTATTCTGCTGGCGGGTTTCGTGGCAGAAATATCACAATAGGCAGAAATGGATACAATATTCAAAATGCTCAAAGTTTTACTTATTCCTTTGTTACTGTTCCTTCAAATCAAAATACTGTATATAAACCCGATGGAGTTGCAGTTAAGCGAGTAACAAACTTATCGGGCGGAAATTACTGGGGGCAGCCAACTGTTCAAAATGTTGCAAAATCTTTAAAAGAAATTTTTACAAATAATTTTCAATCTGGTTCAAGAACAACATTAAGAACAGACATTAGAGCTGCAATTCCTCATTTGACTGGGAATAACCCTTTATCTTATTTTGGACTTTAATCAATATTTTTTAAAATTTCTAAAGCGACAGCCCGTGCCATCAAAGGTGGAACTGCGTTCCCTACCAAAGTAAATTGTGGAACTTCAAATTTACGTTTGTTACCACCAGTTGAACGCTTACCTTGAAATACAAACGAATCATCAAACGACTGCAACCGTGCCATTTCCCGGACAGTTAAAGCCCGAGGATTTGAATAATGTATATAGTCATCAGCAATCGTCATTATTGTTGAACTTTGAGATTCGGGTTTTAAAACATTGTAATTACGTTTTTCAGAATTTAACCCAATTGCTTTTAATTTCTTTTTGGCAACATCATAATCTCCAGCATTCAAAATGACATCAAGTCGTTTTACAACATCTTCATTTTGTTTACTTGTTTTGTGGTTATGTAATGGAGCAACAATGTGGCTCAAAGTATTTTCAAGTTCTTCAAAATTACGAACGTAAAATGGATTTTTAGCACTTATAAACCGGCCATTTAAACGACCTTTTTTAGACCATTCTGCATAAGTCATTCCTTTCTTTTCGTCAGGCTTTCCAGCGGCATCACGTTTCTTCACAAGCGACAACATGTGTTCGGTAGACCCATTATATTTTGCGTTCAAATCAACTTTTTCATAATCAAACCTTTCGTCATCATTGCCAACAAAATCTAAATCGTACAACGCTTCAAATACTGTTACCTTTTCTTTTTCGGTAACTGTTGCTGGAACATCCGTAATTAATTTTTGGTCTTTTCTACAACCTATAAACAATACCCTTTCACGGTTTTGCGGAACGCCGTAATTTGACGCTAAGGCAACAAATGGGTGATCAATATTGTACAACCGAATATGTGATAAAATTTCTTGAAACTCTTTTTCCTTTTTTGCTTTTGCCACAAATTCATTCAAGCCATTCATACATTCATCAAATGAAAAAGCAAAAATTTCGAGGGCAGAAATGATTTGTTCTATTTCTTTTTGAAAAGTTGCATTGGGTTTTAGAGCATTGAAAGCATTGTGTATTTTTTCTACAATCGTTTCGGCTTCTATGGCAGTTAAGAAATTATCGAAATCATCAACAAAAAAATCATTGTCCAAATCAGAAAATGATTTTTCATTAATTACTTTCTTTCTTATATAAGCCAATTCCCGACTACGTTTTAGCAAATTAAAACCATGACGAATGGTACTAATATTTTTGTCAGTCTTGCTTGTTTTATAGTCAACAATTTTGGGCGTAAGCAATCTAAATTTATTTTCAAGATTTTGAATGTAACTATCTTTTAATTGTTCATATTCTTTGTCAGTAGCTTTTTCAAACTGCAAACGCAAATTGTAACAATCCAAAATAAAGGGTTGCTGTGTTTCAGCTTTTCGTAATTGAGTAATAAAAAAGGTGAGTTGATGAAATTCTTTTAAATCAACAATCGAACGAATTTCTTGCAAAATCATTTCTTTGATTTTGCCTTCTTCCTTTGTCAATATTCCTTTTACGTTTTCCATCACAAAATATTTAGGTCGCAATTGCCTAATTACTTTGAGATAATGAGCAAACAAATCATCTTTTTTATCAAACTTTTTCCGTTTGCCAGCTAAACTAAAACTTTGACAAGGTGGGCCGCCACAAACAATATCAACTTGCTTACCTTTCAACTTTTTAAGAAAATTATCTAAAAAATCAGGTTCTGTTATGTCTTGTTTCAAGAACTCTGCATCAAGTCCGAGTTGGTAGTTGTATCGGGCAAGGTGGGTTAATTCGCAGTTTTCATTTATATCACTTGCTAGTCGAAAATCGTAAAATTTATTGCCATGTTCAGCTTGTAAAAAACCTTCGCTGAAACCACCTGCACCAGCGAACAAATCAACAAAAGTTACCTTTTGCATCGTTTCATTTTCAGCAGGGTCTTCACATACAATGTTAATATCTGTATTGACTTTTCTACTATTAACAAGCGCAAGTATTTTTTCCTTGACCTTTTTAACGGTAAAGTGTGAATGCGGTGCGGTTTCAAAATGCTTCTCAACTTCTTGCTTTAAAAAATTCAAAAACTTGTTTATAGACTTATGACAATATTCAGTTTCCTTAACCAATTGGTTGGTATTATCCCAATCCTTTTTAAGTATCTTCTCGCCAGTTGATACCTTTATTTGGACATCTTTTTGGCGCAAGACAAGATGTATTGGATACTTCTTGCTTTTATCAGCCTTATCTAAGTAAAATTTGACATTAACCATATTTGCGGACAATTTAACGGACGCGGACAAATTTACGGACAAAATTGAAATACACAAGCAAAACTTGATTTTTTTTTATACTTTACAGACATAACGTTCACAGCTAGAAAAGCGGCAGCAGATAACATTGTTTATGCGTCAGTGTAGCTTTTGTACTAAATTTTAACTTTACTCCTTTCTATTCAACCCCGAAAGCAAAGCCAAAACCTGTTACCCAACATCATCACCTCAGAAAACAACCTTTGTACCACCCTCCCCCCTCTCCCCTTTCTTCCCTAATTTTACCAAAATTTCAAACATGGATGTTCAAATCAATCCTTCTTGGAAGGCGGTGTTGAGAGATGAGTTTACCAAGCCGTATTTTTTGCAGATCGTTACTTTTTTGCGGTCGGAGAAAGCGAGTGGCAAAACCATTTACCCGCCGGGGGCATTGATGTTCAATGCGTATAACCAAACACCCTTCGATCAGGTAAAAGTGGTCATCATTGGCCAGGATCCTTACCATGGGGCAGGTCAGGCGCATGGCCTCAGCTTTTCGGTGCAGGATGGCATCAAACCTCCCCCATCGCTGGTAAATATTTTTAAAGAACTCAAGTCAGATATTGGCATCGATACCCCCAGCAGTGGCAATCTCCTGCCGTGGGCGCAACAAGGCGTATTGTTGCTGAACGCGGCTTTGAGCGTACGGGCGGGTGAGCCCTTTAGCCATGCTAAGTATGGATGGGCAGAATTTACCGATGCCACCATCCAAAAAATTTCCGACGAAAAAGAAAATGTAGTTTTCCTGCTTTGGGGTAAATTTGCCCAAGAAAAACAAGCGTTGATAGACGAGGGCAAACACCATGTGCTGAAAGCAGCCCACCCCTCGCCTTTTTCGGCCGACAAAGGATTTTTTGGCTGTAAACATTTTTCTAAAACCAACGACATCCTGATGAAAAACCAGCTGTCGCCCATCGATTGGAAATTAACTTAACCACTCACTAACCGATACGTTTACATGAAAAATATTTTTGGAAGAATCTGGGCCTTTTGGGGAATCGTAAGTTTCATGGTTACCTTCCTTATCATCTTTATTCCGTCGATGCTGTCATACCTGTACAAGGATGAAAAAAAAGGGCAGGACTATTTCATCAAAGTATCTAAAGTATGGATGCAGTGTTGGTTGATGCTCATTGGCTGCCCGGTAAAAGTATTGGGCAGAGAACATTTTAAAAAAGGCGAAAACTATGTGGTGGTGTACAACCACAACGCACTGCTGGATGTGCCTTTGTCGGCCCCCTTTGTACCTGGACCCAATAAAACAATCGCCAAAGCATCTCTTGCCAAAGTGCCCATCTTTGGTTATTTCTACAAAAGAGGATCGGTGTTGGTTGATCGCAAAGACGAAAGAAGCAGGGTGCGCAGTTTCGAAGGCATGAGAAATGCCTTGGCCAATGGCATGCACATGTGCATCTACCCTGAAGGCACGCGCAACCGTACCAATGAACCACTAGCAACCTTTTACGATGGTGCCTTTAAAATTGCCACACAAACCCGCAAAGATGTGATGCCCTGCGTTATAAAAGGCACCAAAGAAGCCATGCCGATTCACAAAACCTTTTTTTTGTGGCCTACACGTTTAACGATGCAGTTTTTACCAGCAGTGTCCTCTGAAAACATTCCCTACAAACAACTAAAAGATAAAGTGTACCAGCAAATGTGGGATGAGTATTTGAGGGGTTGATGGGTTTTAAATCTTACACTGGCGCAGGTGTTTTGACTGGGTCCCGACAATTGTCGGGATGCCGTCTAATTCTGCCGGAGGGTGTCCGGAGTTAGTATCACAAATGCTCAATGGAGACTAAACCATTTTCATTCGTGTAATAATCAATAGCACTACTGTATTGGTTTTGGAAATGTGTTTTTCTGAAATCCCGTTTTAAACGGGACGAATCAGTAGACACAAGTGGCCGGCTAAAGCCTAACACTTGCGCCAGAGGAAAACAGATAGGTTTTTAAGCTAACGGCCTGCGAATATTATACAATATAATTGTAACTGCCTTCGGCAGCATTATTTGAACCACCAAGGCACGAAGGCACAAAGGTTTATTCCTTCGGAATAAAATAAATTTGTTAGTTCATTATATTGATATGTATCTAATATTTGCGAAGCAAATCCTTCGTGCCTTGGTGCCTTAGTGGCAGAATACATTTTGCGAAGCAAATAGATATTAATCCCACTCCCC
>JBIIPY010000137.1:0-4828 GCA_044342365.1 Ferruginibacter sp.
AATTCAATGGTATGCCGCAAGCCAACTTCTTCCTCTATTTGTGCAGCCGTTAAAAAATCTTTTTCGCCTACATCTGTCTTCACATGAATCTCTTCTCTATCGTCTGCAGAAGCTATTCTGCCGCCTGTTTGCAACACATGTTCTAAAAAGATAGCGACGTCCTCTTCCTGTTGTTCAATTTTTTCGCGAATAAAATCCCAGTCTTCACACCATACCACAGTATTGTCTGGTAAGAATTCCATCAACGAAACTTTTTCACCGGTGTCGAATTGTGTTTCTACATTGGGGATGATGCTAACCTGCAATAATTTGCGTTCACTCAACTGCGTTTCTGGGTCAAAAATTCGGATACTGTCTACCTCATTGCCAAACAATTCTATCCGATAAGGCTTTTCGTTTCCAAAAGAATAGATGTCCAATATTCCCCCTCTGATGGCGAATTGCCCGGGTTCGTACACAAAATCTGTTCGCACAAAACCATGTTGTACAAAACGTTCGATAGTGCCGTTCACATCCAACGCTTCGGCTTGTTTAATACTGATGATGTTATCGGTTAAGGTTTTAGAAAGCACTACTTTTTCGAACAAAGCTTCCGGGTAAGTAACGATGATTTTTTTGTTACCTCCCCCGGCAAGTTTGGTGAGGGCTTCTGTGCGTAACATCACGTGACTGCTGTTGAGCAGTTCGTAATTTTTTTTATTTTTAAAAGAGGAGGGAAAATAAAATAGGTCTAAAGCATTGGTGATGTTCTCCAATGTATTTTGAAAATAGGCAGCTGCTTCACTGTCTTTGAGCACCACCAAATGGTTGGTTTGAGATGCAGCCGGTTGTTCAAAAACGGCTGCGATCAAAAATTGAGAAGCACTTCCGCGCAATCCTTGTACATGGCCATGTTGCGCTCTAGACGTAGCGATCCTGTTCGTTATTTGAAAACAACGGGAATCATTTTTGTAAAAGTTCATCAACACATCCAAGTTCATCGCGGCCGCAAAGATACAACCGAATACAACAATTTACTCACTCAATGGTTGTTTTAGCATATACAGTGAAGCAGTTTGCAAAACACAACTGCATTCACTTAACTTCAAATTTGTAATTCTGCTCATTTTTTGGTAGTTTACCATAAAATCTACATTATGCCACTAGAACCTTGGCGCATTGGGAAGTGTATCAAAATAGAACAACAAACCGCTAGCACCAGGCGATTTTTTATACAGGTACCAGAATTGGAACGGTTTGATTTTAAACCAGGACAATTTGTTACACTCGATTTGCCCATACATGAAAAACCAAATCGTAGACTGCGAAGCTACTCTATTGCCAGTTGGCCAGATGGGACCAATGTGTTTGAATTGTGCATTGTTTTATTGGAAGAAGGTGCTGGCACCAATTATTTATTCAACGAAATAAAGGAAGGTTCCGAAATTACCCTACGTGGTCCTGTAGGTGTTTTTACCCTTCCCGTCCCCATAGAGAAAGATCTTTTTTTGATATGCACCGGAACTGGCATTGCACCATTTAGATCGATGATTCACCACATCATCCAACACAATATTCCTCACCAAAACATTCATTTAATTTTCGGTTGTCGAAAATTTGGAGATGCTTTGTATGCCAATGAATTGAAAGACTTAATGCGCAAGGATGCCGGATTCTTTTTTCATACTGCTTATTCAAGAGAGGAACCCATCAACCTTGAGCACCTTGTACGAATTGGGTATGTGCACCAAGTGTATGAAGATATTTGCAATGAAAATAAAATGACTGATCCAGAAAGTGAAGGCGCTTTTATGCTGAAGCCAGCTAATTTTTATTTGTGTGGCTGGAAGAACATGATTGATGAAGCCAAACAAAGAATTTTGGCTCTTGGTTATGATAAGAAGGCCATTCACCAGGAGTTGTACGGATAAAAAAATGCCGGAGCTTTGGACTACGGCATTCTTTATATAAAACACCCACAAATTAAAAATTGTATCCTACACTCGCGCCTGCCATGGGTTGAATATAACCATTGGCAATGAGGGGTGTGAAACCTGCCCTCCATGAGAACCCGCCATCTTTGGGCAATCTTCTATACATAAAAGAAGCAGTACCAAAAATGGAAGTGCTTTTTTCGCCGTAAAAGTCAAACACGTCCACCTTACGTCCTGCAATGGTAATTCCTGCACCTACTTCGAATGCATTTACAGAATTCGGCTTGCCGAAAATATAATTCAGTTGCACAGGGAAAGTTACTACCGATACGGGATCATCGTAATAACCAGAATTATTTTCTACGATGTAACCACTTACAAATCCCAATCCTATTCTAGCACCTAAACCCGTTTTGCTTCTTTTGAATCGGGTATCAAAATTGGCAGAAAACAAAATGCCAGGTCCACCCAGTTCAGCGTAAAAACTGTGTCTGCCAGGTTCAGCAGCATTGCTTTGGCTTTCCTGAGCAAAACTTAAGAATGAGAGGAGCACGCATACACCCGTAAATAATAATCTCATAGATAGGTTGTTTTGATGTCGTTAGTTATGACTATATTTTTTGTTTATGTGCTGCTTTTTTGATTGTTAAATATGATGTTCTTTTTTTAACAGAAAGAACTTCACTTTTTGTGACAGCATTTCTGATAGCATTTTGATCATTATGCAGATATTTTTTCGAGTACCAGTTTTTTTACTTCGCTTAATGCTATTCTTTCTTGGCGCATATCGTCTCTGAAACGAATGGTAACGGTGTTGTCTTCTTTTGTTTGGTGATCGATGGTAACGCAGAACGGCGTGCCGATGGCATCCATCCGGCGGTATCTTTTACCGATGGCATCTTTCTCTTCATAAAAACACATGAAACTGCCTTTGCATTCATTCATCAATTCTCGTGCAATTTCTGGTAAGCCATCTTTTTTTAACAACGGTAAGATGGCCAATTTGGTAGGAGCAATTTTTGCAGGAATTTTGAGTACCACTCTGTTTTCTGTGGTACCGTCTTCTTTTGTCCAGCTTTCATTTGCATAAGCCAAGCTCATTACAGTAAGGAACAAACGATCTAGACCAACAGAGGTTTCCACCACAAAAGGTGTGTAATTGCCATAGGGTTTGCCTTCTTCGTTGAGGTCGTTGTCGAAATACTGAATTTTTTTCCTGCTGAAGTTGGCGTGTTGCGTTAAATCGTAATCGGTTCTGCTGTGAATGCCTTCCAATTCCTTCCAGCCGAAGGGGAATTCAAACTCTATATCCAATGCTGCGTCTGCATAAAACGCCAGTTTTACGTGATCGTGAAAACGAAGTTTTTGGGCCGGGATACCAATGCTTTCGTGCCACGCTTTGCGGGCGTCTCTCCAGTAATTGTACCATTCCATTTGAGTGCCGGGTCTTACAAAAAATTGCATTTCCATTTGCTCAAATTCGCGCATGCGGAAGATGAACTGGCGGGCTACAATTTCGTTTCGAAAAGCCTTACCCGTTTGGGCGATACCAAAAGGAATTTTCATCCTGCCGGTTTTTTGTACATTCAAAAAGTTCACAAAAATACCCTGTGCAGTTTCTGGCCTCAGGTACACGATGTTGTCGTCGGGGTTATCGCTGGCCACAGCGCCAAATTCTGTTTTGAACATCAGGTTAAACTGGCGTACGTCGGTCCAGTTGGCCGTTTTGCTGATGCTGCATTTCATGTTGTTTTTTTCGATCAATGCTTTGAGGCCTGCATAATCGTCGTTGGCAATAAGCACATCCATCGACGCTAATACTTCTTTGGCCAAAGCCGTATTGCCTGCTGCTTCTTGCTCTTCTGCAAAAGCTTCGATCAAATGATCTACCCGGTATCTTTTATTACTGTCTTTGTTATCGATCATCGGATCGCTGAAATTGTCCACATGTCCGCTGGCTTTCCAAACGGTGGGATGCATAAAAATAGCAGCATCAATACCCACAATGTTTTCATGCATTTGGGTCATGCTCTTCCACCATTCATCTCTAAGATTTTTTTTGAGTTGAGCACCCAATTGTCCATAATCATACACCGCACTCAGCCCATCGTACAATTCGCTGCTTTGAAAAATATAACCATACTCCTTACAATGGGAGATGAGTTCTTGAAAAAGATGTTGTTCGTTTGCCATAGCGACAAAGATAATCAATTACAATTTTTGAATTTCAAAAACACGAGCCTCCCCTAGTATTGAGTGGAATAAACTGTTGCAAAATCTAGGGGTGTGGCATAACTAAACTTTTTTGTGTTAATAAAATGACACTCTTGCATTCAATGATATTTTTATGATTTAAGCGACTTAGCTACAACCCAAAGAATTAAATTTCATCATTGGCAGCCAAGGTAATGTGAAATGAATCCTATTATCAAAGCAAAGGCTTTACCATTTTGGCTGTGCAGCTTATCTTTATGGCCAAAAAGTGTTTGCATGCGGGTAGTCATTCAACGAGTAAAAGAAGCATCGGTTACCATTGATGGTATTTGCACAGCATCCATAACGCATGGTTTGTTGGTGCTGGTTGGGATAGAAGACGTAGATGATGAAACAGAGGTAGAATGGTTGAGCAATAAAATAATACAGCTTAGAGTTTTTGATGATGAACAACAAATACCCAACTTGTCGTTAAAAGATATAGATGGGGATTTGTTGTTGGTGAGTCAGTTTACTTTGTTTGCAGCTACTAAAAAAGGAAATCGGCCGGGTTACAGCAGGGCAAGCAAGCCAGTGGTGGCCGTACCGCTGTATGAATCGATGATTGAAAAACTACAACAATTGTTGGGTAAAAAAATTGCTACCGGTACTTTTGGTGCCGATATGAAAGTGGCCCTCATCAATGACGGTCCGATTACGAT
>JBIIPY010000105.1:0-8943 GCA_044342365.1 Ferruginibacter sp.
CATACCCAGCTGCTGCTCCAATTTGTTTTGCTTTTTCGATGAGGAGCTTTTTATAGGGTTCGGTCATGTCGGGAAAACGAGTACCCAATTCATCCAAGTTTTTACCAATCAATGGGTTCACCTGAAACTGGCTGATGTGATCGGTGATAACCATGAGATCCCCTACTTTAAAACTGGGGTTGGTTCCACCCGCTGCATTGCTCAACATCAGTTGTTCAATTCCCAACATTTTCAATACCCGGATGGGAAATACCACTTCTACAGCGGAATACCCTTCATAAAAATGAAACCTGCCCGCCATCACCACCACCTTCTTGCCACTCAATTCTGCAAAAATCAGTTTACCACTATGTCCTTCTACTGTGCTCACAGGAAAATGTGGAATATCGGCGTATGGAATTTCTTTTTCAATTTGCAACTCTTTGGTAAAACTACCCAATCCACTACCCAACACGATACCCACTTGTGGTTTTACATCAATAATATGGCGGATATAAGCTGTAGCTTCATTTATTTTTGTCATCATAATTGATATTCTTTCTTTGGTTTAAAAACGTACAAAAGTAAGGGAAAACCAACTAAGCGACCGATGATTTAGCATTCTTGTTACATTTGAAAACATACAGGATCAGCACTACTTTACAATGCCAAATGAGGTTGACGGTCTATTTAGTTTTTATTATCTTCGCCAAAATTTTTACGATTATGAACTTGCACGAATATCAGGCCAAAGAGCTGTTAAAAAAGTACAATGTTACTATTCAGGAAGGTATTGCATGTAGTACACCTGGCGAAGCTGAAGAAGCGTACAGACAAATACACACTCAATACGGCAGTAAGTTTGCGGTGGTAAAGGCGCAGATACATGCTGGAGGAAGAGGAAAAGGAACCATCGTTGGAAAAGACCAACGAGGTGTGGCTGTAGGTAAAAATGCAGAAGATGTTGTAAAAATTGCCAGCAATTTGTTGGGTGGTACATTGGTGACCATTCAAACCGGAGAAGCAGGTAAGGTAGTTAGCAAAGTATTGGTAGCACAGGATGTATATTACGAAGGACCAAACCCTGTTAAAGAATTTTACCTATCCATTTTATTGGATAGAACCAAGGGGCAAAATGTGATCATGTACAGCACAGAAGGTGGAATGAACATTGAAGATGTGGCGCATGATACTCCAGAAAAGATTTTTAAAGAGTGGGTACACCCTGCAGGAAAATTAGAAGGTTTTCAGGCGCGTAAAATTGCATTCAAACTTGGGTTAACGGGTGAGGCCATGAAGAATTGTGTAAAGTTTGTAACCAATTTGTACAATGCTTATGTAGGGCTCGATTGCGGGATGTTAGAGATCAACCCATTGTTTAAAACCAGTGATGAAAAAATAATTGCGGTAGATTGTAAGATGAATATAGATGACAATGCTTTGATGCGTCATCCAGATGTTGCTGCTTTGAGAGACATCAGCGAAGAAGATCCTACGGAAGTAGAAGCAGGCCAATTCAACCTGAATTTTGTAAAATTAGATGGCAACGTTGGTTGTATGGTAAACGGAGCTGGATTGGCTATGGCAACGATGGATATGATTAAATTGAGCGGTGGTGAACCCGCTAACTTTTTGGATGTAGGTGGTACTGCCAATGCACAAACAGTAGAAGCAGGCTTCCGCATCATTTTAAAAGATCCGAAAGTAAAAGCCATCCTCATCAATATTTTTGGAGGAATTGTTCGTTGCGATCGTGTTGCTCAAGGAGTCATTGATGCATATACCAGCATCGGTAATATCGAAATCCCTATCATAGTTCGTTTGCAAGGAACAAATGCAGATGTTGCCAAAAAACTGATAGATGAAAGCGGCTTAAAAGTACAAAGTGCTATTTTGTTGAGCGAGGCTGCGGCTTTGGTGAACAAAGCCGTTGCTTAATAAAAAATATTCGACATAAAAAATCCCATCTGCGTGATGGGATTTTTTATATTTATTCTTTTTTATTTAGGAATTGTAATACCAATGTGATTTATATAATATGCCAATATTTTATAAATCTTATCCCGAATGCTTTCGGGAGTAAATGCCGATGGTATCAAACAAATAGTACAATGAGGCGATAAACGACATTGTACTATATTGTTTGTCCAATCGGTATAATTTGATAAAACAAATATAGAACGGATTTTAAGGGTATGAAAACCATATTTTGCTTTTTAATATCGTTCCAAAACAAAAACATACTCCTGAAACCATTTACTGCAGCATCTTTCAAAAATTTAACCACCTGATGCCCAAGCTAAAATCCTAAAAAATTCCTTCATTTTACATTTACGTAACAAGAACGGTAGGATATTTGCTTTGGAGAAAGTAAAAAAAGAATTACAATAACTAAATTGCTCAAAATACATTGCATGACTTTCAGAGATGCAGAACTCAATGATTTGGATGAAATTGTTGCTATTTACAACAGCACTGTTGCAAGCAGAATGGTAACGGCAGATACCTCTCCTGTTGAAGTTGCAGATAAGCTGGTGTGGTTTTATGAGCACGATGCTACAACAAGACCCCTTTGGATGGTTGAAGACGCTGGCATTACCATTGGATGGGTAAGTTTCAATAATTTTTATGGGCGACCAGCTTACCAAGGAACTTCTGAACTCAGCATTTATCTGCATCCGCATAGTCGGAGCAAAGGTTATGGAAAAAAAGTATTGGATCATTGTATTAAAATTGCCCCATCACTTTACATTCATACCCTACTCGGTTTTATTTTTAGTCACAATACACAAAGCATACAACTCTTTAAAAATGCTGGTTTTGAAGAGTGGGCCCATTTAAAAGAAGTGGCTTTAATGGATAAAGAATATTATAGTCTTATTATTATGGGGATTAAAACTTCTTATGGAAGTTTGGTATTATAGTTAGAAGAACGATTTTTAGAGGATTATTTTTTATGATCTGATGTATCATATAGAAAGGCACTTTATTTTCATGAACTGCGAATGTTATAATACCAATGTGATTTATATAATATGCCAATATTTTATAAATCTTACAGTGGTAAATGCCGATGGTATCAAACAAATAGTACAATGAGGCGATAGCCGATATTGGACTATATTGTTTGTCCAATCGGTATAAGTTGTTTTTAAAACCAACAATTTTTTAAAAAAACAGCCACTAAAATGGCTGTTTACTATTTATCATTGATTGATATTTATTTATAATCGTTGTCTGGCTTAGGTTTAGGCTTGTTTTTATTATCTTCAACTCCAGTTTTCATGATTGCTTTTGGAGTTCCAGCTGGAAGGTCTTTATTATCAGTAGGTGATTTAGGTTTATTGGTATCGATGAGATTTATAGCAGGATCAACAGGTACATCGTATCCCTCATTCATAAAATCGATAGCGTCTCCATTGCCATTTTCGATGCTCAAACTATCGTTGGCATCAATTAAGGAGGAAAGATCGGTATCTGCAAAAATTGGGTCATTGGCCAATTCGACCGGTACATCAAAATTTTTCTGTCTAGGAAAATCAATTTTCTTATCAGCGTAAACCTTTTCCATAAAAATACCCCACTTGGGTGCAGCCATCTCAGAACCACCAGCATTGGATTGATATATTGGAATAAATGGATCTCCGCAACCTACCCAGGTTCCTGCTAGCAAATCTGGTGTGTAGCCAATGAACCAACCATCCGTATTGCCGTTGGTAGTACCAGTTTTGCCAGCTTTTTGTGCAGGAATATTGTAACTGTTTAATCTTTTGGCAGTGCCTTTTTGTACAACACCTAACATCAGTTTAACCATCGTGTAGGCATCGGCCTCACCAATTACTTGTTTGCTTTGGGCAACAGGAAACTCGTGTATGAGGTTACCGTTTTTATCTTCAATTCTTGTTACATAAACAGGTGAAGTATTGTAACCCTTGTTAGGAAACATAGTATAGGATTGCAGCATTTGCATGATGGGAATATCAGCAGAGCCAAGGGCAATAGATGGTACTCCCGGCATTTTGGCAGTGATACCACATTGTTTTGCAAATTCGATGGTTCTTGAAACGCCGATGATGGACATCAACTTCCATGCGGCATAGTTTTGTGAGAATGCAAGGCATCCTGCCAGCGTACCCCCCTTACCAGAAATAGTTTTGCCATTCATGGTAATTGCACCACCAGGAATGGCTGTTTCTGGTGTATAGCCAGCATCGGTAACAGAAAGCGTGTACAACAATGGTTTAAAAGTAGAACCCACCTGGCGTTGTGCCGTAACGTGGTCATATTTGAACCACTTGTAATTAATACCTCCTACCCATGCTTTCACTTCACCCGTTCGTGGATCCATTGCGGCAAAAGAAGTTTGCAACAATTGTTTGTGATATTTAATAGAATCTATTGGTGTCATTACTGTATCCAGTTCATGCTTGTCGTTTCCGCTCCAGGAGAAAATTTTCATTTTTACAGGAACTTTAAAAGTAGCAATAATGTCTTTTTCATCCATCTCGTCTTTTTTCAATGCTTTCCATCTTTCCGAATATTTCATGGCGCTTTCAATGATCTTGTCTCTACCCTTCCATAAATCTTTTTTGTACTTAAAATAATTATCCAGTTTTTTCTGCAGCTGGGGCATGTGTTTCTCTACCGCTTGCTCTGCATAGCTTTGCATACGAGAATCGATGGTTGTGTACACCCTTAAACCATCTCTGTATAGGTTATATGACTCTCCTGTTCTAGGATTGGTATTGGTATTACACCAGTCTTTTAAAATTTCCAATAAGGCCCTCCTGTAATAAGGTGCAATACCTTCCACTTCGTCTATTGGTTTGTAATTGGTGATAAGAGGTTTGGCACTTAAAGCCGCACCCTCTGCTTCTGTAAGGTACTTTTGTTTGGCTACCACCATCTGGTTAATCACTGTATTTCTTCTGTCTATTGACCTTTTCGGTTGCCTGATAGGGTCATAAATGAATCCCTTCAACATGCCCACCAGCACCGCAGCTTCTTCTACTTTTAAATCGGCTGGTTCTTTTTGAAAATAAGTTCTACTGGCATTTCTGATGCCATATACGTTCCCCCATGGGGCTCTATTGAGGTAGAGAGTAATGATTTCTTCTTTGGTAAAATTGCGCTCCAGTTTTACTGCTACAATCCACTCTTTTACTTTCTCAAATCCACGCTTTAAAACATTTGATCTTCCACCCTGATCTAATATCATTTTGGCAAGCTGTTGTGTAATGGTACTTCCACCACCTTTTGTTCCGGCAGTTAGCGCCACTCGCATCAACGCTTGTGCATCTATGCCTGAATGCTCATAAAAACGTTCATCTTCTGTGGCAATAAGTGCATTGACTACATTGGGAGAAATTTCGTGGTATTTTACCTCACTCCTGTTTTCGCTGTAATATTTGCCCATCAGTTTGCCATCGGCACTTAATATTTCGCTGGCCAAATCGGCTTCTGGATTTTGCAGTTCTATCACAGACGGCATCTTTCCCAGCATTCCAAAGTTGGCGCCTACAAATAGCAGTACCAGCAGGGTAAATCCAATAAAGAAAATGCGCCATAATATTTTTACCGAACGCTTCATGTTAAAATTTTAATTGTTATTATGTGGTGCCATCTTATTAGCAAAAAGTAGATCTAAAATTTGTTGCCCATGCTTTGGTTGAGCAATTTTCGATATCCTTCAAGGTCTTTGTTGGTTTTTAGCAATTCCAGGTTGTTTTCGCTGATGATAAAAAAACTGTATTTACTGGCTGGCAACCACGACATTTCTCTGGGAGCTGCCTTTTTTAGTTTGTCCATATATCCAATGGCAGAAGTAGCATCCGTAAAAGGGGTTAACAAGAACATAGTTCTAGGGGCATCCAAAGTATCCCGGTTGATGATGATCTTATTGGTAGCCATCGATTCTTTGTTGAAACGGGTGATGGCATTTTTTGCTTCATTAATGTACACCCCATCTACCCTGTCTAACAACATCACTACAAAATGTGGTATTTCTGGCTGAATGGCAAAACCTGCTGCCAATGCTATGGGCTTTATGGCAGCTGAACTATCTCGGGTTGTAGGTTGTTTGATAGTGGGCTGCACTTTCACCGGAGGCACAATGGTAACCGGTGTTGGTGTGGTTTTTTTTCTCACCGGTTCTTTGTCTTCAGCAACAATTATCATGTCTTCCTCTTCTCTGGTCACTTGCAAACTATCTAGGTAGGCAACAATTTCTTTTCTCCTACCCAATACTTCAATCAACATAGCCGCTTTGGGTGTTAACGGAGATTCTGGATACAAGGTTTGTAAACCAGTGAGTGAAGCTATTGCAGTGCTGTCGTTGTTTTCCTTGATGTGATGAACCGCTTCTATGTACAACAACTGGGGTGTCCAATAATTGGTACCATGAATACTATCTGCTTTTTTCTTTTCTTCCAATGCTGAAGCAAAGTCGCCTTCGATGAACATCTCATATATCTTGTTGTAACGAGCAGTTACTTCTGGGTTCTTTTCATTCGGGTTCAGTAAAGAAGGATTTTCAATCAGGTTTGCCTGCAAACTTCCCGCATGTTTGGTAGTGAGCTGATTTTTGTAATAGTTCGCTTTGGCTACATTTCCAATCTTGGTGTAACAATAATACAGGCCAATGTAAGCTTCCGCATTTTTTAGGTGGCCGGGAAAACGTTCGAGGTATGTTTCATACTCATCAATGGCTGCATAATATTCCTGCAAATCGTTTTTAAACACTTCTCCTTTCTCAAACATGTTGAGTGCGATGATGTCGTTGCTGCTGTCTATTGCTTCTTGTGTAAGCGGCAAATTACTCATCAACGCATCAAAATTGATGGCGTTAATGGCGGTTGCAGAATCAATAATGGATGCTGGTGCATTGGGATCTCCGCCGGGGCTAGTTCCTGTGAGTGCCGAGCTGGCGCTTTTTCTTCTCCAATTATCGGAATTGGCTCTTTTACCCCATTTTCTTTCAAATTCTGCAAATCCTTTTCCTCTTAAACTGTTGTTGTAAAAATACCATTCACCTTTGCTGTTGTTGTCGAACAAATCGGGCGCAATGTTTTTATCATTTCCAAAAGTAATGGGCACCGATCCATTGTTGCTATCATCTTCTTTGATACCTTTTTCGTTGCGAAGTTTTTTAACTATTTTTTTTACGTATGCATCTCTTTCGGCGGGACTAAGGGCAGCAATCCTTTGCAGACTGTCTTCCCGTTCAATGTTATTAATATTGAGGACCAATTTCTCAAGGCCATCTTTGCGTTCATTCAATTCTTTAACGTCTACAAAATCATCTGTATCAGATAACTGAAGACTATCGTAATAAGAATAGGCATTTTTAAAATCACCCAAATCGTACGCAAGATTTCCTAGGTCGAAAAAGCTTTTGTTTTTATACGATAAATTAGCTGGATTGTTGAAGCTGGTGGCTTTTAATAAATAAGCCATGGCATTCACCGTATCTGGTTTTTGAATGGCGATTTGTGCAGCTGAGTAATACAAAATATCGCGGTAGTTTTCATACCGGTCTTTTTTTGCCATCTGCAACAAGTTGTTGATGCTTTTGTCTAATTGTTTTGGATCGGCTTCTTCTCTCAGCATCTTTGCATCGTTGAGCCGTGCATGAATATCCAACACCGGATCAACTGTGTGCTTGCTTGCTCTTACGTAGTAATCGGATGCTTTGTTGTACTGGCCGTTCATTTCATACAATTGGCCCAACAGAAATTCCCATCGACTCTGGTCTTGTTTATTATCGGAAGCTGAAAGTGCCTGTTCTAAATGCACCGCAGCAGAATCAAAATTGTTTTGTTTGAAAAACCAGAAAGCTATTACTTCCTCTAAATCGTTTTGAAGTCTTTTTGGAAGGTTCCGGTCGTTTTCTAAAATGTTGATGAGGCCTGCTGCGTCTCCAAATGCTTCCTTATAAGTAAAGGTTCTGGCCAACCATATGAGCGCATCGTTTCTGCTCGGAGGCAATGAAGCTACTTTTTGTAAAACATTCCTATTCTCTTTGTTGGCGATCGATAAATTACCTGTACCAGGCGCGTCATTGGTGCCAACAATTCTATTATCGTCTTCTTTCTTTTTACGTGGAAAAAGGTTGTAATTGATAAATTGAAAAGTAAGTGCGGCAGAATCCATTTCGTTTCTGTAGAAATAGGCTTTCCCTATTAGAAGGTACATATTATCTACCCAATCACTTCTTAAATCATGTAATAAAATACCGCCAGTTGCTTTGAATATCACAGAATCTAATTCTGTTTTTTGAGCGGCCGTATTTTCAATATTGTATGGGTAAAATGGTAGGAGTTTAGAAAAGTCTTCCTTCTGGGCCATTTTGGCTCTCTCTACCACCGAGTTCAGTTTGTTATTGGCATTAAAGTAATAATTGTAATGGGTTACATTGTTTTGTATAACACGCCTGAAAGTAGTAAATTTTTTCTCCCCAGTTTTTTCTGAAGCAAGTATTTTCTCCTCGTATTCAATAGGCTTTTTTTCTTTCCCTAGCACATCGATGGTCCATGTTGGCTGAGCAGAAACAGACAAGGAAAAAAACAAACCTGAAATAAAAAGAATTCCCAGAAGGAAGGGCTTCACTAACATGTAAGGTGGATGTAATTTATGGTGTTAAATATCGGCTTTTTTTTTCAAATCAAAGGTCAAAGTTAGTTGGCACAGGCTTCATAACAATATACACGTATGTTACATTTTGTTAAAATGTGCTGTTACTATTTTCGAATATTATATTCTGTTATATTAGTATCATTCCGTTCAGTTTGTTATTTTAGAGTATCAAAAGCGTTTCATGTCAAAACAAGAACCACTCAATACACTAAAAAGACTTCGCAATCACTATCGTTTGTTGATCATGAATGAAGATACCTACGAGGAAGTGGTGAACTTCAAACTCAACAGGGTGGGCGTTTACATAGCTTTTAGTACACTTTTTATTTT
>JBIIPY010000112.1:0-7979 GCA_044342365.1 Ferruginibacter sp.
CAGCCTCCCTTATCATTTTTACGCCGTTAAAATATTATTTGCCAGGTGTTGGCTACGGCAATGTAAAACAGATAAAAGAATACAGAGATTTGAAAATAAGAACCGATTCGATGGAGCAGGCGCTCAAATACCAGCAACAATATGTTGAAAATGTGCAAAAAGTATTGAGGGGTACCCTACCACGATTGGATACGGCTACCCTGGCTTTGCCCAAGTTAGAAACCAGCGACTACTGAAAATAATATAAAATTTTGAAAGTTATTTTGCAGCAATATTCTTTATCAACCAACACCCATTTACTATGTTCACAAAAAAAACCAACCAACATTCAGCCGAACAGGCAACTACATCCGCTACCATCATTGGCGCTGGCCATGTTATTAATGGCAACATCGAAAGCCAAGGCGATCTTCGTATAGATGGGAGCATCAAAGGCAATATTCATTGTAAGGCAAAGGTATTAATTGGCCCTGGCGGACAAGTAGAAGGGTCTATCCACTGCCAAGAAGCGGATATTTCAGGAACAGTAATAGGTGATATCAGCTGCACGGGGTTGCTCCTATTAAAAGGCAATGCCAGTATTGCAGGCGATATTCATACCAGCAAACTGATGATGGAACCCAGTGTAAGTTTCAACGGACAATGTCATATGGGTGCCAATGTTGTTGAACTGAAAACAGAATTAGCCATGACGGGCAATGAATAAAAAAAACAACACCTCTTTTATAAAATATGCAGCAATGGCCACCCAAATTTTGGTGGCCATTAGTGTTGCAGTATTTGCTGGCAGTGCGTTAGACAATGCCTTAGCAATTAGCAAACCGTTCAGCATATGGTTGTTACCTTTGCTACTCATTGCCGCATTAATTATTAAGATTATACGGGATACATCTACCAAAAAATAATAGGAATGAACACGCTGTTGAAACTGATGCGCCCTTTACTGATTGTATTTATCCTGATCACAGGAATTATTTTTGCTGCAGAAGGGCTTATAGAAAAATACAATGCCGATAAAAACATACTGCATATTGCCAACATGTTATTGTTGCTGTTGTTTGTATTGGCGTTGGTGGTTCAAAAAAGTGCACTGGCCCATACCAACCCCAATGTTTGGGTGCGATCGGTGATGATTGGTATGATGCTTAAAATGCTGCTCATTGCCATTGCAGTGCTGGTATACGCGAAAACGGCGGAAGAAGGTTACAACAAAAAATCAGTTTTTATAGCCCTGTTTTTTTACCTTACTTACCTGATCGTAGAAGTAAAAACCATTACAAAACTCAAGCCTGGTAAAAATGCCTAAAGAGCGTGTACCCTTTGAACAACTGAAAGAATACATTCCTGAAGGAAGTTTTGACGATGTGCTGCGGTATCTTTTACATTACAAAGTGCAACTAACGGTAACGCGTCAGCGACAATCTATTTTAGGCGATTATAGACATGCACACGCGGGTAAAAACCATCGTATTAGCGTAAATGGAAACTTGAACCCCTATTCCTTTTTAATTACGCTGTTGCACGAACTGGCTCATTTGTTTACATTCGAAAGATACGGCAACCGTGTATCGGCCCATGGTAAAGAATGGAAACAAGAATTTGGAAAAATATTGGTAGAGTTTTTATCGAAAGAAATTTTTCCGGAAGATGTGGCCAACACATTGGCCAGAAGTTTGCATAACCCTGCCGCCAGTAGTTGTGCAGATGAATATTTATTAAGAGTGTTAAAAAAATACGATCCTGCTAAAGCAGGACATATTTTGGTAGAACAATTGGCTCCCGGTAGTTTATTCAGAATAAAGGGCGATCGAATATTTAAAAAAGGAGAAAAAGTGCGAAAAAGGCACAAGTGCATGGAACTTTCTACCGCCAAATGGTATTTGTTCAGCGGCGTTTATGAAGTTGAGATCATTGCTGTGTAAACGAAGGCTCCTTTACAATTTTTTTAGCATCCAGATGTCGCAGCCGGCATGTCCACTGTTTCCAAGTGGATGATTGAGGTATTGGTAACCCATTTTTTCGTATAGTGGCACCGCAATGATTAACTCAGGCATGGTTTCTAAATACACAAATTGATAGTTCAATTTTATTGCAGCGGCTTCGCATTTTTCCATCAATAAGCTCCCCAAACCCTTGCCCCTGGCAGCCGGAGCTAAATAAAGTTTCACCAGTTCACAGGTATCGGTACTTAACCCTTCGGTTGGATAAATACCTGCACCACCCATTAATTCATTATTTATCCACAAACAAAAATAACAGCTTCCTTCTTTTTCAAAAACCGTAGAGAGCCTGTCGGTTGTTTCATCGAAATATACAGTACCTTGTTTTGCGGCATTAAATTCTGTCAAAGCATTTCTGATGATCACCGCTAAAGCTTTGTTATCATTGGGTTGTATGGGGCTGATGTGAATGGCCTGATCTGTTGGCATGAATTGAAATTTTTATCGACAGGCAAAACTAATCTGATTAAGATTATTTTATTTAAAATATTGGCCACAACCCCTGTTAGTTTTGTCAAGGGGTTTCAGATTGAATATATTTTTATAAACCTTGATCAAAAGACGCGAAGTAGCAAAAAAATACTTTTTTAAATTTCTATTATTTAAATCCCTTTTTTGACAGAAACGAAAATGTGGCCTTCAGTTTTGCAATTTCTATTTACTTTATTTTTTCACTAGAAACTCTATATATATCTTACTTTTTTTACTTTTAATTGCATGCTCCCTTCTAAACGCTTCCGACCTTGTTGAATAAGATTCTGTATAGCATATCTCCCAGGGCAAATATTTTTTGGTAGAGGGTACGCCACCGCTGTTGTGACGCAACAGCCTTTTTTGAAGATCTTCGGTTGATCCAACATAATATCGGTTGTGAACGGGAGAGTATAAGATGTACAGATAAAACATAAAACAGAATTAGGATCAAAAAATTACGATATATTGTTTAATTCCAAAAAAAAGCAGCAAATAAATTGCTGCTTTACAAGTACTCGAGATGGGAATTGAACCCACACTCCCATTGCTGAGAATCCCGATTAAAAATCGGGACGTGTCTACCAGTTCCACCACTAAATCATTTAACAAGAAAAATGAGATCGCCTACAAATGAAAAAAGCAGCAAATAAATTGCTGCTTTACAAGTACTCGAGATGGGAATTGAACCCACACTCCCATTGCTGAGAACAGGATTTTAAGTCCTGCGTGTCTACCAGTTCCACCACTCGAGTGACACTATTTTTATCTATTCCTTTAATTTTTTTGAACACACACGCTCCTTGCTGCGAATCCCGATCTTTATCGGGACGTGTCTACCAGTTCCACCACTCGAGTGACACAATTTTTTATCTATTCCTTTAATTTTTTTGAACACACACGCTCCTTGCTACGAATCCCGATCTTTATCGGGACGTGTCTACCAGTTCCACCACTCGAGTGACACCTAGCGAAAAAAAATCCCGACATTGTCGGGATTCTTGAGCGGAAGACCGGGCTCGAACCGGCCACCCCGACCTTGGCAAGGTCGTGCTCTACCAAATGAGCTACTTCCGCATTTCTTAAAAGATCTTTTCCCTTATCTCTTTTGATTTTGGGTTTGCAAAAATAAGGGTTGTTGTTTAACTACGCAATAAATTTGCAAATAAATTTTTTAATTACTTGTACTTAGGATTGTACAATGTATTCTCCGGCACATTTACCTCTGGCTTTCCTTTATAACGGTGAGTATACAAACTGTAACATCCGCCCAATATAAAAGCTAGTACTAAGAAGACCTGGCAATACCAGATGAACCGGGATGATGATACCCAATTATGAGCAAAATCCTTTTTTGAGTTATCTATAATTTCCTGTTCCATTTGTTAGTTTTTACGATTGCAAAAATAAGGTCTTCAAATTTAAAAAAGCTATTTGTCATTGATAATTTCTGAAAAGGTTTTTTTCTTCCTCACAAAATAATCCCAAACCACCGATCCTTTGTACAAACCAGTACTTACCAGCATTTTATTTTTAGAAAATACAGACTTTTTTTGATGAAAGAAAATCCATAACACAAATTGAACATGTGATTGTACGATTGCAGCAAAAAAGCCCGCATCTCCCTTAAATATTGCCCTATAAGCAGCAATCGCGTCCAGTCCTAATCGAAAGGGGATGATGGTAATTGCTTTGTACCAGGGTAAGTTTTTGTAGAGCATAATCAGGTTATTCCTAAAATTAAGCAGCGTTTTCCTATTGTTACCTTTGGGTAAAGTTCCACCCCCTACATGATACACAATGGAAGCAGGCACGGCATACACCTGATAGCCGTTTAACTGTAAACGCCAACACAAATCAATTTCTTCCTGGTGTGCAAAAAAGTATTCATCAAATCCTTTTGCCTCCTGAAACGAGGCTACCTTCACAAAAAAGGCTGCTCCGCTTACCCAAAAACAAGCCTCATTGTTGTTGTATTGTCCATTGTTAGTTTCACAATCATCAAATACACGCCCCCTTGCAAAAGGATAGCCTAACCTATCTATCCAACCTCCGGCTGCGCCTGCATACTCAAATGTGGATTTGTTGTGCCACGATAGTATACACGGCTGTGCAGCTGCTATATTCGCATCCGATTCCATCAGGTCAATTACCGGTTCTATCCAGCCGGGTGTAACTTCTACATCGCTGTTCAACAACACATAATAATCGGCCTTTACCTGCTTCAAAGCAGTATTGTATCCTTTTGCAAACCCTTCATTCGTTTCATTTACAATGATGTCAACATTGGCACAATGCGTGTTCAACCAATCCACAGAATCGTCGGTAGAAGCATTATCAGCCACTACAATCTTTAGGTTCTTATAGGTGGATGCCAATACAGAAGGCAGGAATTGCTCTAGGAATTTTCTGCCATTCCAGTTCAAAATAACTACAGCAATCAACGGCAGTCTAGCGTTAATAGAGGAAGCATTTACGCTTGTTTCGCCTATAAATATCTGATCGCCTTCTTGCATAATAAAATAATAAAACACAAATTTAGTTTATTTACATCTTGCCAACCTATCCAGTTGAGTAGTTTATATTGCTTAATTTTATACATATGTTTCTACAGATTCTTAATTGGCGAAGTTTATTGGCAATTGTTGCAATCGTAATTGTATCTGCCACCATTTTTTTTTCTAACTACCTCAGTAAAAAAATTGCAAGAGAAGAAAAACAGAAAATTGAGCAATGGGTAGAAGCAGTAAAAGAAGTAAACAACAGCCTTACGAACCAAACGTTTTTATCGGCTAAAATTTTAACCGAAAACAGCCGCGACATACCCATGATAGCGGTTACAGAAAAAGACAGTATTCTAGATCATTATAATCTCAACAGCACTAGAGTAAAAGATGATAGCAAATACTTAACTCAAAAGCTCAAAGAATTTAAATCCCTCAATGCCCCTGTGATTTGGGAAAATCCTTTCGATAGTAGCCAAAACAACAAATTATATTACGGCGAATCGGCTCTCCAAAAACAAATTAGGTATTTCCCCATCATCCAATTGGGCGTAGTGGCACTCTTCATTTTGGTGACACTGCTAGCCGTAACAACACGCAATAAAAGTACCCAAAACCAGGTGTGGGCTGGTATGGCCAAGGAAACAGCACACCAACTGGGCACCCCACTCTCGTCTTTGCAGGGATGGGTAGAAATGCTGAAAGAAATGGAAGGGAATGAAAAAATTGCACTGGAAATGGGCAAGGATGTAGACAGGCTGAAATTGGTAAGCGATCGCTTTGGAAAAATTGGCAGTACGCCACAGCTTGTATTAACAGACATCGTTTCGCAGGTTACAGAAATGGTAGGCTACATTAAAAGAAGGGCACCGGAAAAAGTGGTTTTTAAAACTCATTATTCCGAAAATGAAATTCCAGCTATGATCAATGCCCCATTGTTTGATTGGGTAGTAGAAAACCTGTTGAAAAATGCCTTGGATGCCATGGAAGGAAAAGGAACCATCTCGGTGGATGTAAAAGAAGAAACTACCCAGGTACTGATAGATGTTACAGACTCCGGAAAGGGTATCAGTAGCAAAAACATAGGCAACGTATTTAAACCTGGCTTTACCACCAAAAAAAGAGGATGGGGCCTTGGGCTATCATTGAGCAAACGAATTATCGAACAATACCACAAGGGAATCCTTTTTGTAAAACAAAGTGAGCCCGGCAAAGGCACCACGTTCAGGATCGTTTTAAAAAAATAATTGATCCGCCTCTATATAACTGTTTTAATTTTTTTATAAAATGTTAAACGTATAAATTTGCATTCCTCAAATGCGGCGATGGCGAAATTGGTAGACGCACTACCTTGAGGTGGTAGCGCCTATAACTGGGCGTGGGAGTTCGAATCTCCTTTGCCGCACCAACCTCTCCCAAACGGGAGAGGTTTTTTATTTATCTTGTATTAAAATCAGCACAATGGCAAATGAAATTAAGTGCCCCAGTTGTGGGCACAGGTTTGAACCCAATGAAGCCATCAGAGATGAGGTTCAGAAAGAACTGAAGTTAAAATTACTGGATTGGCAAAAAAAGAAAGATGAAGAATATGTCAAAAAATTGGAGTTGGAAAAAGGAAATATCAAAAAAGATATGGAAGACAATATTCGCAAAAACATCACTGCGGATTTTGAAAACAAACTGCAACTCTTACAATCAGCCAATAGCGACAACGAAGAAAAACTAAAAGAAGCCCGAAAAAAAGAATTAGAGTACCTCCAAAAAGAACAACAACTCAACAACAAAGAAGCTGAACTGGAAATAACCCTTCAAAAAAAATTACAAGAAGAGAGAACGGTATTATCAGAACAAATTCAAAAACAGGAATTAGAAAAATCATCCTTAAAAGAAACACAGTTTCAACTTAAATTAAGAGAACTGGAAAAACAACTGGATGAACAAAAAAAACTGGCTGAAGAAATGAGGCGCAAGGCTGAACAAAGTTCAATGCAACGTCAGGGAGAAGTTCAGGAACTGCTGCTGGAAGAAATTTTGAAAGAAAATTTCCCCTTCGATCTTATTGAAGAAGTAGGCAAAGGTGTTGAAGGGGCAGACTGTATTCAGATCGTACGCAACCACAGTGGTAGAGAATGCGGAAAAATTATCTATGAAAGTAAACGCACCAAAGCCTGGCAAAACAACTGGATAGACAAATTAAAAACAGATATGAGAAGTCGCGGGGCCGATATTGCCATTTTAGTTACCCAAACCTTTCCAAAAGACATGGAGCGTTTTGGTGAAAAAGATGGTGTGTGGATTTGTAATTTCGCCGAAGCGGCCAGTGTTGCTGCACTCATTAGAAATGGCATTATCAAAGTATATGAAATTCAGCGTAGCGAAGAAAACAAAGGCGATAAAATGCAACTCTTGTACAACTACCTCACGGGTGTTGAATTTAGAGGTCAGGTAGAAGCCATTGCAGAAGGTTTCCTTGCCATGAAAAACAGCATTAGTAGAGAACGGATGCAGATGGAAAAAATGTGGAAAGAGAGAGAAAAACAATTAGAAAAAGTACTCATTAGTACCAGCGCTTTGTATGGATCTGTAAAAGGAATCGCCGGTGCTTCTGTTGGAGATATTCCCTTGTTAGATGGTGGAGATATCGTCAATGAAATAGAATATTAATACCCTATGCCCCAAGACAGCCTTATTGAAAACTATATTAAAACGCTTGATACAGCTGGTAATACCATAACGTGGCTAGACAGCACCCATATTGAAATTGCCTACCCCCCAACAGTGGAAAATGAAGAGCAGTTTACACTGGCAATGGGACTCTTTATTTTATTTTTTGTGGTGATGTTTGTGATCGTTGCTATCAGATCCAGAAAATCATTGTTGTACAATCCTAACATTTCTACGAGGCCAGATTTAGGGGCATACAGCAATGGAGATCAACATGAATTTTATGTATATGAAGGAAGAAAATTGCGACTTTCCGAAACTGTCATTGAAAATATTTTAA
>JBIIPY010000064.1:0-16875 GCA_044342365.1 Ferruginibacter sp.
TTCAATAACTAAGGAGGTGAAATTTGAGGGTACAGATAAGTGGATTAAAAGGAATGAATATTTACTTAATAGAGCAGGAAAATAATTTTCTGATAGTCACATACTCAATCATCAAATTGTGGCTACATCTTTCGAGGAATAGGAGGTTGATTTTTGAATGCTCACTGCATGAAAACAGAATATAAATCAAAGACCCCGAATGATTATTGATAATACAAACTTGTTTTGATTCATTATTAGCTGTTTAAATGGGCCAGTTTTGATTTTAATGATTCAAAGTGATGCGATGTATGGAAGGAAGTGAAGTTAGCAAGTTCTCCTAAAGTTATTTTTCCTAAGATTGGGTGAGGTAATCTATAACTATCTAACTCAAATTGAGTATGGTTATTCAATTTATCGATAAATGATTTATTCAATGACTCATACTTTTGAATCAAATTATCTTTTTCATTATACGAAACTGGTTTTGGGATATAGATTGTTGGAGCTTTTACTCCGCCATCTAATGCGTTTTTATATAACTGTTGAAGGTGCTCAAAAGAGCGGTTATCATTTTTATTGATACCAAATATTAAACGTAAAAAAGGTTTTGGTAATGTAAAACCGATATTGACTATACGTTGTACTTTAATTAAGTGCACTAAATCTTGACCTGCAGACCATTTATCATTTATATTAATTTCAAATTCATCTTTATTTAAACGCTTCACTAATTCAATAAATTGAAATACAGTTTCATCAAGCGATTTTATCATAGTTGTTTTATCCATATTTCACTTTCTTTTTTTATGAATAGAAATTTAAATTTAACGCTTTTAAATAATAATTTAAATTTCTTAATTGTCATATAATCAATCATCACATTATAGCTGCATCTTACGTCAATAAAGGGAGCTAAAGTTGACGAGTCGCTTTTTAAGTGGCTCGTTTTTTCGAAAAAACTACTTTGATGATTTCCCCAAAACCTTGAAACGGTATGAAAATCCGAAAGCAATATAATGATCGGGGGCATTTTTTGTAATACCGAATCCACCAGACAAGTCAATCATGATATTGTTGTTGATTAGATAAGTGAAACCGCCGTCAAAACCATGCCAAGCCTTTGATGATCGTGGTGCGAAGCCGTATAATTCTGCATACATCCCCAGTTTTTCAGTAGCTGATAACCCGACAGCAAAAGTATAAAGATATGTTTCTTCCGGTGTTTCCCCATTCCATTCGGCACCCAGATTGTAGGAGATGGAGAAAGTAGGAGTTATGTTATGGGCCATTAAAAACCGAAAAGAGGGTGCAGCAAAAGTTGTCCTTAAATTTTTACTGCCGATATTGGCACTGGTGAGATGGCCAATGAAAGAGGTATGTGGTATGATGCCTTTTTCTTTCCATAGATTTGTTTTAAAACCGATGGTGACAGGCATCAGTCCGATCTCGCTGTTTTTATTCACTTTGTTTTTTAATTCCGTGATTTCTGTAATTATTCTTAATTCCAAACGATTGTTGATGCCATATTTCCACAAGCACGAAGGGTAGGTGAAGATGCTGTTTGCCTCATCTGTTTTTTCCATTAAAAAACCGTTTTCAGCTTGTAGGTATCCTTTAGGAACAATAGCAGGTGTTTCGGTTTGGTCGGGCCTGTCTAACTGTATCGGTCCGAGTTGCTGAGCAAACAAATTGTTGATGCTTAAAATGGTAATCCAAATCAAGTGGAAGATAATCTTATTCATTTTTGCCATTCCGTAAATTTACATCATTTTAAAAATACCAGGACACACTATAGTCATAAGGTTAATCATCGTGTAATAGTTGCATCATACATCATTAAGGGGAGCCTCAGTGGACAGGCATTCCGTCAGCTGACGGATGGCTTGTTCTTAGTCTATCATTGGGTTAGGGGAGCTGCATCTTTGTATATTTACACATGAAAAATACAATCCTGTTTTTATTGACTTTCACAATTTGTGTAAGTGCTCTTGCGCAAGGCCAAAATGAAAGAAAGGTTGCCACTACTCAAATAGAGCTTTTTAATAAAGTAGCCAATCTCGATAGTTCATTATTCGCAGCGTATAATTCAAAGAATCTGGATTTGATGAAAACCTATTTTACTATAGACCTTGAGTGGTATCAAGATAATGGAGGTTTAATAGATTTTGAAAAAGTATTTTCAAACTTTCAATCTATTTTCAATAGAGAGTATGACCTAAAAAGAAATCTCATTAAAGAGAGTTTAGAAGTACATCCATTAGAAGGTTATGGGGCAATAGAAATTGGTAAGCACCAATTCAAACACATTGAAAACGGCAAACTCGAAATAGGCACTTTCAAATTCTTAATGATTTGGAAGAATGATAATGGTAATTGGAAAATTTCAAGAGTGATTAGTTATGACCATTAGTTTAACCTCTTAATTTTCTGATAGTCACATACTCAATCATCTTATTATAGTTGCATCTTTCGTTGAAAAGGGTAGCAATAAACATAAAAAGGTTATACATTTATAGTGTAACCTTTTATGTTTTATGGATAAGCTAGTTCAATTCCTTAAAAAGTACCGAAATGAAGTTATCGTGGGTGTACTTGTGTTGCTCTTCTTTATTTTCAGAGATGTAATGAAGTCCTTCTTGTAAACTTCAAATAAGATTTACATCCTTCGAGCATGTGTTCTGCTTTAGCCGGTCACATGTGTGTATTAATTCGTCCCGTTTAGAACGGGAATTCAAAAAAACGCCATTCCAAAACCAACTAATATTTCCCTCCCAGTGATATTGAGTACTACACGAATGAAAATGGATTGCTCACAATGGAGCATTTGTACTATTAACTCCGAACATAGTACTGCAGAATTGGAAGGCATAGGTGGTGCTAACGGAACTCGTGCGCCATTGGGTAGTGCTTTACGGTTGAGCTATTGGTGACAACAGCAACAGCAGCGTGTGCTGGTTCTGGCTGTCGATAGTGAGGGTAAGGAACACCAACAGGGGACAAAAAATTTTACATAAAAAAACTGCTCCCCATTTCTGAGGAGCAGTTTAACATTTAAATATAAAATACTTACAGTTTTACAAAACGAGTGGTTTTGATTTCCCCATCTGCATTTACTGCTGTGATAATGTAAGTACCTGCACTTAATGATGCGAAGTTCATATTGATAGGATTGTTACCCGCAATAACAATCTTAGATTGTTTGCTGATTACCTTACCCGCAAGATCACTTACACTTAACTCTATCTTACCGCCTTTTACGGTAGTTAAAGAAAGAATAGCGGTGTTTTGTACCGGGTTTGGTACAATACTGATCAATTCGAAACCTTTTTCTTTGTTCAGCAATACAACGATGGTGCTGTATTTTACTTTACCATCTAAGGTTACCGTTTTTAAACGATAGTAATTGTAACCCGCCAATGGTGTAGCATCTACATAATTAAAACTCTGTAGGCACCTTGTAGCAGTAGCTGTTTGATCTTGTATAGACTTGAAGCTTCTACCATCTGCACTACGCTCAAGCGACATAGTTATTGAAGGCTCATTAGTACATGTTAGTTTCCAATCGAGGAAGTTACTAGTTCCTTGCTTGCTTCCTTTAAAGAATTCGATGAATACAGGCAAAACTGAACCTAAACCTGCGCCGGTTGCATATGTGCCACCACTAAAGTTATTTATTCCATTAAATTGAGCATATAACACGCCATTAATTGTTTCCCCCGTGGTATTTACGTTTGTTAAAGCAGTAGGATCTACTACCCCTGATGGCTTTACATGAGCCGCATCGCCTACAAAACTACCGGTCGTTGTTTTAAACCAACTAGGTGTTTTTACCGCTACTGAATTGGCAGTAGCAAATGCTTGTGCCGCAGCGTTTGCAGATGCTGTATCAGCTTTATCGTAAAAGAAACGAACATTTACAGGTGCTGTCATTACAGCAGCGTTTAGGTTGACGTTCCAATAACGTTTCATAGTGTAAGTTGCAGTCAATGCAGTTATGTTTTCTGCAGCAAAATTGGCAGCATCAATTTGCATGCTTGCGGTAGCTGCGGCTTTTGCTGCAGTGTTTGCTCCACTATTCGCAGGGTCCCAGTTGATGGCCATCAATGGTTTTGTAGCATCTGCAGGATCAATATAGTAAGTCCAACCAAAATCTGTACAATCCGGTGTAAGATTGATGGCATTATTTGCAGCCGATGACAAAATTACACTGCCTGCTCCAACAGAGCCAAACTGTATATCATCCAGCGCTATAATGTTACCATATTTACTTACAGCTTCAAAGCCAATTTGTATTGTTTGCCCTGCATAGGCATTCATGCTTACTGTTTCCTTTTTCCAGCCTGGAATTGCAAAGGCTGCATCTACTCTACCGTACCCCGGTAAAATTCTGTTCCAGGTTACGCCACCATCAGTAGTTACATTTAAATAAACACTATCCAAATCTGTTGTATAAGAGTTATCGTGGCTTAACCAAAAACTAAGTTGATAATTACTACATTGGTTAGCCCCAACACTGGGCACAGTAATACAATTACTATACAACCTGTTTCTGATTCCCAAAGTAGTGGTACCGCTGTAGTTATCAAACAATATCATCTTACTGTCGCCGTGTGGTTGCAAGGTTCCACCCAAATCTACATTGGTGTAGCTTCCTGTTCGCAAACTTGTAATACTTCTTGGCGTGCCGCCTGTTAATACCAGTACTTGTCCAATATTTAAAGTAGCAGCTTCATACCTTTCAACAAGCGGTAAATTAATAACTGTATTTAATGTAGTATTTGTCGCCTTTAATGTATCATTAGAGTTATCTAAATCGCCTGTAAGTGCAACAAATAAGGTATCAAAATTCTGACCCGGGTTACTCACATTTACATTAGGAAAATTGATAACTTCCGATGCACCACTTGCCAAGGAAGTTGTATTGGTAGTAGAGCCTAAATAAACATTTGCACCTGCTACTTTTAAAGTAACATTGGCTGCCCCAATATTGATGGTGTTTGCTCCTGTGTTGGTTAAAGTAGCAGAATAAGTTTGGGGAGTTGGCTGGCATGTAGTACTAGAAGGCAGTACAAAAGTATTTACAGACGCATCTATTGGTAAAATGAGTTTAGGCTCAATCATAAATCTGAATGAGTTTGCCGGAGCAAAATCTGTCCAGGTTGTGCCCCCTGATGGGCTTGCAAAATAGAAAGTATTGCCCCTAATAGGTGTTTCGGTTTGATAAGCAAAATTTACGTTTGATGTACCGGTTTGCCTTACGCCAACATAAAAATTACCTACAGCAATACTAGGAGCGGGGTTTATGGGAATTACGTTTACTCCTGTTACAGAGGTAAGCGTAGCAGACGTGAATAAATTGGTTCCAGGCGTCCCTCCTGCACCTGAGGCATCCCAAATACCTATTTGATAGGGTTGCCCACTTGAAGTGAAATTCACAGATACCTGAGAAATAGCAGTGGCTGCATTGGTATTGAATTTTGCAACAAAATCACCTGTCGCCCCGTTAAAACCAACACCGCCCGCAGCGGTAGCGCCGTAAGCATAAGACCATGTGTTTTTATTGGCAAGCTGTGTTACAGAAGAACTGTTATTGTCATTGAAATCATCCGATGGTACAGATACTGTTACCGTGTTGGTGCCTTCTACAGTAGGTGTAAACCCAGTAAAACTTACTGTAGTTGAAGCACCAGAAGCAAGCGATGGTATTATTTGTGTATTGGTAAATGTATTTGAACCAGTAATATTCAATGTTACATTAAGATTGGTTAGGGTATTAATGCCATCATTAGATACATTAGCAGAAATAATATGTGGTGTACCATTTGGCAGGGGCAATTTGCCTAATGTATATACTCGCTTTACATTCGCATCATCGTTGTACTTACGTATAAAACGTATTGCTGGGCGAAAGGCTGAAGCACCAAGAGAGGTAGTGCCAGATAGTACTGTAGCAGCATTATATCTTCTGGTTGAATTGACAGATGCGCTGGTATTATTACCGTTAGCTGTAACATACACAAACCCGGTGTGAGATGCATTGTCAGTACGTTCAATTAGCATTTGCAAATTAGTACCGGTAGCCCTTACATATGGGGTGGTAAGTGCAAGTTCCGTCCAGCCCGTAGCTGCTAAAGTAACAGATCCATCAAAAACTAAAGTGTAACCCGTAGTAGTATAGGTGCCGGTGCTAAAAGCAGTAGTAGTAAGTGGCACATCTTTAAAATAAATCTTTACGTTGTTAAAAGTAGTTGCAGCACCTAGTGTAGATGTATTGAACGCTATCTTGTCCAGCGATGTGCCTGCACTAGTAAAGTTAGCTGCACCTATTTCAGTTTGGGTATAAATGCTTTCACTTGCGGCATAATTGGAGGTGCCAAAAGGTAAATTGCCTGTGGTACCTGGGTTTGCTGATACTTCAACAGTTTGACCAAAGCCCGCTCCAAAAGAAAACAAAGCGAAAAGCGAAAAGTAAATCTTCTTCATAATTAATGTTAGTTTAATTGAAATTTATTTTGGAAAATAAAAAAAGTTGACAAAAAGTTAATATGGGGATAACTCAACCTTAACCTTTAATTTACATTTCCAAAATTGAAAATAATTGTAAAATAATTGATTTGCAAAAAAAACCCCAAAATATTTTTTATTCACATTATGCAAAAGTTTAATGATTTCAGATTAGAGTATCTTCTACAATAGAAAATGTCATTTCGTATTTGTACCTAATTAGTAGGGAGTTATATTGCCAATAAATAGTAAAACCATTTGAATGGCTCACCCAATAAGTACATCAAATTCCTAGGCAGGATATAGCGCTCCTAAACAAACACTCCATTAAATTTTCTCCCCGTTTTCTGTTACATTCGTTACATGAAACAATTCCTATTTTGTATAGCCTTTTTTTCGATCACTCACGGGCAGGCACAAGTGCTTTCAGTCCGGGATCAGGCACGGGTGATAGACCAGATTCTCGACGAACGAATCAACCAGTTGTTGCCAAAACTCATGGACAGGGCGGGTATTGATATGTGGGTCATTATGAGCCGGGAGTACAATGAAGACCCGATAATAAAAACCTTTTTACCGGCCACCTGGCTTTCGGCACGTCGCCGAACGATCTTGGTGTTTTACCGCAATACCAACACCAACAACTTCGAGAAACTCGCCATTGCTCGGTACAATGTGGGAGCCAGCATACCCGCAGCTTGGGATCCGCAAAAACAACCTGACCAATGGGCCGCATTGGTTGATATCATCAACAACCGAAACCCTCAAAAGATAGGGCTGAATTTCTCTGCTGATTTTGGTCATGCAGATGGGCTCACCCGTACAGAATACCAGGACCTGATGGAACGTCTGCCTTTGGGCCAGCAAGCAAAAATTACTTCGGCCGAAAAGTTGGCGGTGAGCTGGTTGGAAACCCGCACCGAAAAAGAAATGCAACTCTATCCTCAGTTGGTACAACTCACACACGATCTGATAGCGGAAGCTTTTTCCGAAAAGGTAATCACCCCCGGGGTAACTACCACCGACGATGTGGTGTGGTGGTTCCGTAGCCGCTTTGCAGAAATGGGCCTAAGCACTTGGTTTCACCCGTCGGTAGATGCGCAACGTGGAGACAGTATATCTGTTGAGCACCTGCGCAGCTTTGCCAACCGCCCGGCAGATGATGTGATTCGCCCTGGCGACTTACTACACTGTGATGTGGGCATCACCTACCTTCGGTTGAATACCGACATTCAGCAACACGCCTATATGTTGCGCCCGGGTGAAAAAAACGTTCCTGAAAATTTACTAAAGGCCATGGAAAGTTCCCGCAAGTTGCAGGATATGCTCACATCGCAATTTAAAAATGGTGCTACCGGCAACCAAATGTTGGCAGGTGCTTTGCAACAAGCCAAAGCCGCCGGACTGCGCCCAAGCATTTATACCCATCCACTTGGCAGTCATGGCCATGCTGCAGGGCCCACCATTGGCATGTGGGATCAACAAGGGGGCGTACCTGGCAGCGGAGACTACCCACTTTATCCGAATACGGCCTATAGCATTGAGCTGAACACGACTACCTATATTCCGGAATGGAAAAAAGATATCCGCATCATGTTGGAAGAAGATGGGTACTGGGATGGACAGCGGTTCCGCTACATCAATGGCAGGCAGCAAAACATGTACCTTATTCCACGGCCGGCTTCCGGTGTTAGTGAGTGATCAGATTGGATGGGTTAAAGATTGGTGGATGCTTTCGTGTATGCACCGTCTCGATTCGTGGCTTAACGAAACGAAATAAACCAATTTTATCATATTCGGAATTGTCTGAACCTTGATTTGCATGATTAAAGGATTGGCTTGATTGAGAGAGCATCCTTTCATTATAAACTTAATTTTTGAAAACACTGCTTCTACATCAACCCTCTACGAAGCGGAATCCGTGCCTCAGAAAAAAATCGTTAAGAAATTTATGATGAGGGTAGTAAAAATGAAAACAATGTTACAAATGTTTGGAAAAGTTATTGGCTGGTAAGTCGCACACAGCTTGGGTATGCGTAACCGTTGTGACTTTTTCATTTTACTCTCGAAGAAATAAATTTTAGTTTTTTTTCTGCAGCCCTTGAATTTTGGTTACTTTTTTCAAGAAAAAGTGACAAAGCCCGCGGCAGGCGATAGAAAACATCGACCAAAAAATTTCTAAGTCAAGATAAATAAATTTGCATCCCAGTTGACTTTACTTCAATGTAACTGACATGCCGTTGGTCGAAGCTCAGAAGGCGGCTACTTTATGATGATGGAAGAAAATTATAATTAAAAATGTTCCTATAAATAATTTTTATGTCATAGAAATCCTAGGCATTTGTCTAGTTAGCTAAGCAGCACATCGGCAGGAATATTCATTTCTTTGTGAAACAATTTAGCTAACTCCAATGTGAGGGGTTTGCGTTTATTGAGCAAGGCTGAAACATAACCCTTGCTTCCAACTTTACCTACCAAATCTTTATTCTTCAAACCAAGATCCTGCATTTTAAGTTTTATAACATCTATAGGGTTAGGAGAAGGTATAGGGAAATGGATGTCTTCATATTGTTTTATCAATAAAAGAGCAACCTGAACTTTCTCTCCTTCAGCACTATTAGGTCTCACTTTGTTCTCAAATTGCTTATCAATCCAATCAAGAGATGCTTGGTAATGTTTTTTTGTTTTAATTATTTTCAGTTCCATTATACTTTCTTTTTATATTGAATAGCTGTTACGTCTATTTTATCGTATTCAGCATGCGTCCCAAACCATTTTATTTGAATCGCTTTAAAATCGAATACTATTCTTACTATTAAACGATATTTGTTTCCCATTATATTGAAAATGATTCTATCATCCCCAACAATACTGGCATTCCCATATACTTGCCTTAACTCATGGAAATTCTTAAAATCACAGTTCACCAATTCATGATACCATTCTTGCAGCGCAATTGATGCCGCTGGATACATTTTACAATACTCGAGTAACGTTCTTCTAGTTATGATATTAAACACTATACGAAGTTAATAAATGTTTTCTATTAGAAAACATTTATTATACGATTCACTTAAGTGCTTTTTAGATTTAACCATTTATATTTTAGCCTGTTAAAAAACACCAAGTACAAATTTAACTTTTCCCTAAACGCAAAGTCTAATAAAAAAATCAACTGAAAATGAGCAAAAAAATGTTGTCCTTCTTATTAATTTCATTTGCGCTATTAAGTGCTTCTTCTTGTAGCAAAGACAAAGCTACCAGTCCTACTCCCCCAATAAATACCGTTCCTGCAGTATATGCCAAAATTTATGGCGCTAGCAGCATTACCAGCGATGGCAATTTTGTTACCATAAAAACCAATGGTACGCCCGATCACAAAAGCGCTTATTACCCAACTGGCCATCCTCTGTATGAGGCTTATTCGGGTACTACTTTTGGTGGCTTTACCTTTGCCAAAAATCCGAATGTAATTGCTACTTTTTCCTTTACATTTAAAATTCCATTGAATCCAACAGTGGCTTCCAATCATGTGGCAACTCCTTTAGGTGTAATAGGCGTGGCGTTGAATGGCGTGGCGTTTTTTAACCAATATGCTGGTCCAAACAACCAAGCCCTCACCAATGAAATTCGTAGTTTTGATAAATATTACGGACACCCTACTGGTATCAGTCTTTACCACTACCATGTAGAACCTTTGTATTTAACCACGGTAAGATCTACCAAATCTGGTTTGATGGGTTTCTTGTTAGATGGTTTTCCGGTGTACGGTCCGCAGGAAGAAAATGGAACTACAGTATTAAGCAGTGGTCTCGATGTATACCATGGCCATACACATGCAACGGTAGATTTCCCCAATGGCAAATACCATTATCATTTTACAGCAGATGCGCCTTACCTCAACGGCAATGGCTATTACGGCACACCCGGAACAGTAACACAATAATGAAATATTGTTTTGTTTTTTGTTGCCTCCTTTTATTTTTTTCCTGTTCTACTAACAAGGAAGTGGAAGAAGGTGCCATCGAAATGGTGATACCGGCTACTTCTATACTCAAATCTTCGGATGCTATCACAATACAAAACGATGTAGTTTTTTATCGGGATAAAAAGTATTCAGGTTATTTGTACCTGATGCAGCCAAACAATGTAGATACGGCGCTGCTTGAAGGATACATGGAAGGGCTGCCTCATGGCCTTGCCAGCAAATGGTATCCCAATAAAAAGTTGATGGAACAGCGCATGTTTTTGAATGGAAGTAAACACGGCAAACAAATGGCCTATTGGGAGAATGGTCAAACCAAATTTGAGTTTATTGCCAAAGAGGATGTGTACGAAGGCGAAATGAAAGAGTGGAACATGGATGGTATGCTGATACATGTAGCCAATTACAAAAAAGGGCAGGAAGAAGGTCCTCAAAAATTGTGGTACGACAATGGGAAAGTGCGGGCCAATTATGTGATGGTAAATGGAAGAAGATTTGGATTGTTGGGAACTAAAAATTGTATGAATGTATCGGATAGTATTTTTAATAGCAAGTAGTATAGTGTGTATGAGTTGCCAGGATCAAAAGCTGGCGGCTACCCCTTTGCCCTATTACAACGAACCTACTTTTACGCCCATTTTTGAAAACAATCCCGACAGTATTGCTCAGAAAATTACGCATACCATTTCTGACTTTTCTTTTTTAAATCAGGACAGTAATTTAATAACCCAGCTAAGCATAGAAGGCAACATTCATGTGGCCAATTTCATCTTTACATCCTGCGGAAGTATTTGTCCGAAGATGACGGCCAACCTTAAAATGGTGAACGATAGCTTGGCGAATATGGAGAACCTGATTTTATTATCCTACTCAGTTACACCCTGGATAGATGTGCCATCAAAATTAAAAATGTACAAAGAGCGCAATGACATTAAAAATCTCAACTGGCATTTTTTAACCGGAAAAAAAGAAGACATCTACTCACTGGCCCGGCAGTCTTATTTTGCAGAAGAAGACATTGGCTTTAGCAAAGACAGTTCAGAATTTTTACACACCGAACATTTCATTTTGGTAGACAAAACCAAAAGAATCCGTGGCATTTACAATGGCACGTTGCAATTAGAGATGCAGCAGTTGATTGCAGATATAAAGGCGATAGATGGCGAAAGAAAGTAGCAGTATTCAACATTCGTTTCAGCAGCATTTCCGCTTTTGGTGTTCACGACACAACTTAATAAACAGCCTCAACCAGCAGACGCCGTTAATGGAGATCCTACTCGCGTATGTTTTCGGCTTTTGCAGGTCACATGTGTGTATCAATTCGTCCCGTTTATACCAATGTGATTTATATAATATGCCAATATTTTATAAATCTTATCCCGAATGCTTTCTGGAGTAAATGCCGATGGTATCAAACAAATAGTACAATGAGGCGATAGCCGATATTGGACTATATTGTTTGTCCAATCGGTTTAAATCAATGAAATATTAACACAAAAGGCCGTTTCGATGAAGAAACAGCCTTTTTGAGTGCTAAATGGGAGGGGTAATTATTTTACGATTTGTATTTTATGGAAGCTGCGCTCCCCGTTTAATCGTGTTATGGATAATTGATAAATGCCTGCAGGCAAATGACCGACCTGCATTTGAACAATGGGTTGGCCGCTGCGGGTTTGCAAAACCCTTCTGCCGCCGGCGTCATGTAAGTTGATTTCACTGTTGTTTTGTAAGCCGGTTATTTGAAGCAGATTTCTCGTAGGATTTGGATAAACGGTTATCGTATTTCCATTAGTAAAGTTCACCGTCCTAATCTGGCTGTATTCAAAACTGCCATCCTTATCAAATTGCTTTATACGATAATAAAAGTTTCCTTTACCGGGTGCAGCATCTGTGTAAATATAGGTTTGTGCAACCTGGCTGTTTCGGCAACTAACAGAACCAAGTTTTTGGAAAGTTATTCCATCGCTGCTTCGTTCTACATCATATAGATTGCAATTCTGTTCCTGTATAATGCGCCATACTAATTGTGCATTTGCATGTTGGCGGCTAGCAGTGAAACTTAACCAGGTAACGGGGAGCGTATTGCCGCCACCTGTTTTATTCGCCAGCACAAAATCGCTGAATCCGTTAAAAGTATTGCTTTGAATGCTGCCTGTTGAAGTGCCGGTTGGAGTGCCGCCTATATCGAGCCATGCCCCTGCTCCATTATCCTTGGCGATAGTAAGGTTTGCAGGATCGGTCACGCCATCGTCGGCGCCGTATGGTATGGTAATTTTAAAATCAGTACCGTTGCTGCCAACGCGGGTTATGCGATAATAGCGCACTTCAGAAACCTTGCTTATTCCGGCAGGCAGGGTTCTTGCTGGGGGCGGCCCAGAAATAACTTCAGCAATAAATTTAGCTGAATTCTCGCCACCGTTGCTGTTATCAAGCATCACCGGGCGATACAATCCGTTCTTCCCAATCGGGAATAGCCGGTCGCCACTGCCGCTGCTTATTTCTACCGTCAAAGGTCCGTTTACGTATGACCCGGGATGCCCCTTATTTTCCGGAGTGGCCTGTTCGGTAAGTGTCAGCATGTTTTCACTATCTGTTTTTATCAGTCCATTTACAAAGCGGAAGCCCTGAACCACTTGATCGCTTCCCATGGTAAGCCCTGCCGCATTATTGATGTGCAGGCGTTTCATAGAACCAGAAGCGCCGCTGAAATCGCCGAGTATTTGTGGAGCGGTTCCATTGAATACTACACTGTCAAAATCAATTTGCCCGAAATTATTCAGCCTGCCCGGGACAATCATTTCACCATTATTACCAAATATTTGTACCCTGGGGCTGATGTTTAATGTACCCTTTACCAAAAATTCGGGCTGCGGTACCGTTTTATAGGCTGGCATCGAAATGAAATTAGCAAAAGGATTTTCAAGGCCCAAAGTGCCGCTTTCTTCCACTACTATCTGGTCCATGGGCGTAGATGTGGTTAATCCCACGTTGTGCCTAATGTAAACGGTATCGTCACCTTTGGAAGGCGGGCGAAGCGCAGGCAGATAATTACCGCCGGGAGCTTTGCGTTCCCAGGTAGATGGGCTTATCCAATTACCATTTCCAACGGTCCTGTATATTTCTGGTGTATGGCAAGTAAGACCTGCCCACCATCCGCTTGATTGTGAGGAACCTATTACAAACCTGACGGTCAGTATTCCGCTTTCATGAGATGAAATAAACCTGCGGGTTGTATTACCATTTTGAGCATTTGAAAGGGCTTCTATTCGGGGTGATGATGTAGAGGGACCATCAAATACCTGCAAACTTGCAAATTGGGCCAGTTCCAGTTTATAAATGGAAAGCTGCATTTTGGTGCCGGGGGTAGATGGCGTAAATGTGCGGGTAAAAGCATTACCGGTTGATCCTGTTGGTCCGTTGAAATCATAGTAGCTCGTATCACAGGTTACCAATGGGTCATTTGAATTGTGCAATACGCCAGGGGCATAATTGTAAGTAAGGGTATCGGATAAATTGCTGCATCCATCGGCAGTGCGGGTGTAGGCAGCCGCAATTTTAGCGTTTTGCATACCCGATATTTGGTTCAAAATCAATGCACTATCGTTCGAAACGGTTCCTAAACCACCGAGCCATTGTATGGTATGACCCGCCAATTTTTGTACCCGCACCGTATCCTTAAACTCGTTTCGGTGGCTGAGTACGGTATTGCCAAACAAGAGGGTGGGCTTTGGCGGCAATCCATCGCCCTTAACTTCAATGATTATGCTATCCTGTAAAACACAGTTGCGATAATCGGTACCGGTAAATTTTACAATGGTTGTTTTTATGGGGGTAACCACCTTTGTAGTACCTGAACTGATAGAACCATCTACGTTCCATTGAAAACTGGCCAGATAGGTTGGCCCGGTTAAGGTAACGGTTGTAAGCGGGCAAACAGGGTTAGGTACAGAACGGGTAATCGGTATGCTGTTGTTAATAAAGAAGGATAGGCTATCGTTACCATTTTCTGTATCCCCGCTTAGGTTTGTCTTAGCGCTTATCCGGTGTAAGCCACGACCTGTATAGTCGTAATTATTCAAAACGGTTACTTCTTCAATGGCGCCCGGGGCAAGTGTCCCGCTGTTTTTGGGGATGGAAAAAGGGAACTCGGCACCTGCAGGATTAATCATTTTTCCGGTAATGGTGGTGGGTGTAGCAGCAAAATCAATGGAACCGGCCGAAAAATTCCGGAGGGTAACTTTCACATCGGCATTTGTAATATAGTCGCAGCCTGGTGATGTTAATCTTTCAATGCCAATATCCTGGCCTTGGCTTTCACTGTATGCTTCTATCATGTATTCCCATGGTGGATCAGTAGCTTCAACACTCCAGGTGGCGCCGTTGGTACTGCTGTTGAAAGAACGGGTATTACGAACAGGTGGATTGAGAAAAATACGCCATTGCATATTGGTAGAAGTAGTTTGCTGAACAGCAATAAAATAATCACCATTTACCGTTACGCCATCTCCTAGCGGTACAATTATAATGTTTTCGGAAGTTGTAAAAAAATTGGTGCTGGTGAATAAAGGGGATGAAGATGGACTTCCGCCGGTACCTCCATCTTCATAAATCCTGACGTTTACAATATTGCGGTAGGAGCCAAATGGAATTCCTACCTGTCTTATTTTTCTAACACCGCTGCCATACATTTTTAAAGCTGTTAGATTATTGGTGGCGCCTGTAAACCCAACCCCAAGGCTACTATTGGTGGAAAAATCGAGGGTTTGGGTATGACTTTGAGATATAACCTGATTAACCGCCAATTGATTGTTTCCAACTCTTTCATCGGCTGCAGCTGCTACAGATACCTGCACATTTTGCTGCCCTTTATTGTTAAGATTGTATGTAGGAAATGTAACCCTTTGCGATGCCCCTGCAGCAAGGCTTGCAATGTTTACCGCATCGGTATGCACATTGGCACCGGTAATGTTCAAACTAACCCCAATGTTATTTATCGGGGCGGTGCCTTCATTTACCACCAATGCTTCTATTCGGCCTGCTGTTTGGCTGCCAACTGGAGCTATACTATCGTAATACAATTTTCCCACATTCACATCGGTAGCAATTTTTCCAAAAAAGCGATTTGAAAAACCGGAGCCTGGCATTACATTTTTACGAAATGGGTAAGAAGCAGGTAGACGACCGTGGTTGGTGGGATTAAATACAACCGTTTTTTGGTAAGGCATAGCAGAGTTAATGCGGTATAATCCTTGAAAAGCTGTGCTGCTTGCCTTGATGCCACTGGCTGCGCCACGTCCCAACGCGGTGTTGGCCGATGGGGTGAAGGTGCCGTACACAAATTCAATATCATTGGTGGTTTCGTAGAGTTTTACCTGAAATTCAAGGTTTGAAAACTGGTGCTGCGTGCTGCCCCCTGCGTCGTCGGCATCTCGAAGGTTTTTCCACTGAATGGTGCATACCCGGCTTGGTGCTGTACCGGACGTAAGCACGTGAAACTCAGGGTTGCCGGCGCCGGCAACTAGGTTGGTAAAAAAGGGTAGGATTATGTTTTGAAAATTTGCAGCGGTAGCCGTAAAAACAGCGCCATAAACCCCCGAGTTGTTGGCAACAATATCAGTAGCAGCACCTGGAGCGGCAGCCCCCAATCTCATGATGCCATCGGCATGAATCATGAATTGGGTAAAGGCGGTTCCATTAAAATTAAAGGAAAAACCTAATTCCTGTGCCACGGTGCTGCTTCCCGAAACATTATCCGACATGGGGATAGTTGTTCCGGTGCCACTGATATCCGTATAGGTGCTGGTTCCGGTTCTGAAATTGGTTTGAGAATAATTATTTTGAGCGGTAAGCTTTCCTGAAAAAAGGATTGACAGGATAAGTGCAGGTAAAATTCTGATCATACATTTTAAGTTTTGAAATGAAGATTTTCCATTAATAAATGGATTACTTTTTACTTTGAATAGATTAACCGATATGCCGGTAATAATAAGCGATTGCTTCGCCCAAAGACTGCACATGTAGTTTTTCGTAAATATTTTTTGTGTGGGTATTTATGGTATGAAAACTAACCCCTAATTTATCGGCTACCATTTTATAGCTAAGGCCCTCTGCAAGTAAGGTAAGCACTTGTGTTTCTCTTGTACTTAGTGGGTTTTTTTGCTTTTTTGGTTGAAAAAAATCCAATACTTTTTGTGCAATACCTGGGTTCATTACAGCGCCGCCTTCATAAACTTCGTTTATAGCTTGCAGTATTCTATTAGGTGTATCCTTTTTTAAAATATAGCCACTTGCACCATTGCGTATGCTATTAAAAATGTTTTCGTTGTCATCAAAAACCGTTTGCATCAATACTTTTATATGCGGGAACATTTTTCGTATTTGTATCAAACCTTCAAGTCCATTTA
>JBIIPY010000138.1:0-4738 GCA_044342365.1 Ferruginibacter sp.
TTCGGGAGTAAATGCCGATGGTATCAAACAAATAGTACAATGAGGCGGTAGCCGATATTGGACTATATTGTTTGTCCAATCGGTATAAAGTGTTAGCCGGAACAGCAGCTACCATTACTGATCATACAAACATGCTGATGCCAACTAGAATGAGCAAGGATTTTTTGATGAATGTTTTCATGCTTTTAGTTTTTAAAAAAAGTTTGCACAAAAAGTATAGTATGCATATTCCGAATGTTAAAAGGTTACTCACAATTCGATGATTTCTGCCGAGTGGTCGTTTAGAGATGGCGAAGGTAGGATGGCGGATGTAATTAATTTTTTATCAGAAGATCGTTCTCCTACTTGCTGCCGCCACTTAGCGTATTACAGCATCTGTATGCCATGTGATTGAGTGAAAAAGTGCTGTTTAGTTAAGATTACGGTTCATCTTCCGATGATAACCTTACACAACGGGAGCATCCCTCTCGTAGGGTGATTATGCTTACCTTTACGGCTGCATTTAAAGCCATTTAAAAAAATATTTATGAAAGAAGTTTATATACTCTCTGCGGTAAGAACACCGTTTGGAAGTTTCGGCGGATCACTCAAAGCATTTACCGCCACCCAACTGGGGGCTTTCGCCATTAAAGGCGCATTGGAAAAAGCAGGGTTGCAACCGCATCAAATCAATGACGTAATCATGGGTTCGGTTATCCAGGCCAATTTGGGTCAGGCACCAGCAAGGCAAGCGGCAAAATTTGCAGGCTTGCCCAACGAAGTAAACTGTACTACGGTAAACAAAGTTTGCGCCAGTGGCATGAAGGCCATTGCCCAGGCGGCACAAAGTATTTTATTGGGTGACGCAGACATTGTGGTGGCTGGTGGTATGGAAAGCATGAGCAACGTACCTTTTTACAGCGATACCATGCGCTGGGGAAACAAATACGGCAACGTGACTTTTATTGATGGTTTGGCAAAAGATGGTTTAACAGATGTGTACGATGGCAAAGCCATGGGCAATGCCGCTGAGCTTTGTGCCAGTACTTGTAATGTGAGCAGAGAAGAACAAGATGCTTTTGCTATTGAAAGTTACAAAAGGAGTCAGGCAGCCATCAACGAAGGCCGTTTTGATAATGAAGTAATACCCGTAACCATTCCACAGCGCAACGGTGATCCCATCATTTTCGCTAAAGATGAAGAACCTTTTAATGTGAAATTTGATAAGATTCCAGCATTAAAAGGAGCATTTACAAAAGATGGTACCGTAACTGCCGCCAATGCATCAACGATGAATGATGGGGCAGTAGCGTTGGTACTCATCAGCAAAGAAAAAGCGGATCAGCTGGGTTTAAAACCGATTGCAAAAATTGTTTCCTATGCAGATGCCGAACAGGCTCCAGAATGGTTTACCACAACACCCTCGTTGGCGGTACCCAAAGCAGTTGCAAAGGCAGGTTTAACCATGGATGACATTCAGTACTGGGAATTGAATGAAGCGTTTTCTGTAGTAGGAATCGAAAATAGCCGCAGAATGAAATTAGATCCAGCAAAGGTGAATGTAAACGGTGGGGCAGTCTCTATTGGTCATCCTTTGGGTGCCAGTGGTGCCCGTATTATTGTAACGCTTATCAATGTATTGAAGCAGCACAACGCTCAATATGGTGCTGCTGGTATTTGCAATGGTGGCGGTGGCGCATCGGCCATGGTGATAGAAAATGTGCAATAAACTGCAAAGTTTCAAATAAAATTGATACCAGGTGCCGCTTTAACACAGCGGCATTGTTGTTTTAGAGAAAGCCAAAAAGGATTGATAACTCAATTTGTTTGTGTGGCTGTTATAGAATAAATTTGCCCTCCAGAACATAGAGCAATAAAATTTTAAACCATACACATGCGACAAATTGCGTTTAGGGAAGCTTTGAGAGAAGCGATGCAGGAAGAAATGAGAAGGGATGAAAGGGTTTTTTTAATGGGAGAGGAGGTTGCTGAATACAACGGAGCCTACAAAGTTAGCCAGGGAATGCTGGATGAGTTTGGTGAAAAAAGAGTGATTGATACCCCGATTGCTGAACTCGGTTTCACCGCCATTGCAGTTGGAGCTGCTCAAAATGGTTTGAGACCAATCGTTGAATTCATGACCTGGAACTTTGCGGTGTTGCCATTAGACCAAATTTTGAATACCGCTTCTAAAATGTTGGCGATGAGTGGTGGACAAGTAGGTTGCCCCATAGTATTCCGTGGTGCCAATGGTAGTGCAGGACAGTTAGGAGCACAGCATTCTACCTCTTTTGAAAGCATGTATGCCAATATTCCCGGTTTGAAAGTAATTTCTGTGAGCAATCCATACGATGCAAAAGGTTTGTTGAAAGCGGCTATCCGCGACGATGATCCTGTGGTTTTTATGGAAAGTGAAGTGATGTATGGCGAAAAAGGAGAGGTGCCTGAAGAAGAATACTTATTGCCCATTGGCAAATGTTTCATTAAAAGGGAAGGGAAAGATGTAACCATCGTTTCTTTTAATAAAATGATGAAAGTGGCCCTGGCTGCAGCAGAAGAACTGGCAAAAGAAGGTATTGAAGCAGAAGTCATTGATGTGGCAACGATTCGACCGCTCGATTGGTTTACCATCCTGGAAAGTGTGAAAAAAACCAACCGGTTGGTGATTGTAGAAGAACAATGGCCATTTGCATCCGTAAGTTCAGAAATTGCTTACCGCATACAAAAAGAAGGTTTCGATTACCTCGATGCGCCTATCCGCAGAATTACTTCTGCAGATGCACCGATGCACTACGCACCCAACCTAGTGGCCGCCTACCTGCCAGATGTACCAAGAACCGTAAAATTGGTGAAAGAAGTGATGTACTTGAAAAAATAAAAAACACACATAAATAAAAAGCGCTTCAATTGAAGCGCTTTTTTAGTATTAAATATTTGATTTTCTATTGTTTATGAATTTCATCTGTATTATTTAATAATATAAATTTAGAAGTGATTATTTTTTAAAAATACACCTCAGTTTTAATAATAGTTAGTTGTATTTATTTAGCTGATATATAATTATTTGGATAAAAATATTTAAATAATTTTTAATCAGGATCATCAAATATATTTCATTAAAATTTATACTTTTATCTATTAACTAAAAATTCTAATATTATCATATACAATATGATAGAATCAATATCTAAAAAATATATAAAGATTATTTAGCCATAGCAATTTTTACCTTTTTGTTTTTGATTTTTTCGTCTTTGATTTGTTCCAGTACAAAACCTACTTTCGATTTCCTAACTGCAACAAAGGCGGTGAAATCTTTTACTTCGATGAGTCCTATCTCGTCTTGTTTCAGACCAGCTTTTTGAGATAGGAAACCTACAATATCAATTTTATTGATCTTGTCTTTTTTACCAGCAGCAATAAAAAGGGTGCTCCATTTTGGTTTTTCTGGCATGTTGAGTCGCTCTGGTAATTCGAACACCTGCGCATTTTCTGTAAGATAAGAAGGCATTTTTTCCTCTTCAGAATAGATAACATATACATTTCCAGTGGTATTCATCCTGGCTGTTCTGCCGTTGCGATGGGTAAATGCTGCTTCATCGTTCGGTAAATGGTAATGAATAATATTACGAATGTTGGCAATATCGAGTCCTCGACTCGCCAAATCGGTCGTTACCAAAATATCGGAACTGCTATTCCGGAATTTACACAAAGCAACTTCGCGGTCGTGTTGTTCCATGCCACCGTGGTAGAATACGTTTACGATGCCTTGTTCGTTTAAGGATTCACTGCAGCGTTCCACTGCATCGCGATGGTTGCAAAATACGATGGTGCTGGTGTTCCCGGTGTAACAGATCAGCTGAAGCAGTGTATCTAATTTATCTTTATCTGGACTTAGCAAAATATTGATCCTCAGTGATTCAGATTCTGTAGGATTGTCTGGTAAGAAGTTCAGAATCATCGGATCTTTCATCTGTACAAAGTCGGGAATTTGCTCTGTAAAAGTTGCAGAAGTGAGCATCCTTTTTTTAACGGATGGAATAGACTTTATGATGTATTCCATTTCTTCTAAAAATCCTAATTCCAACGATTTATCGAACTCATCCAATATTAAAAACGATATTTTAGAAAGGTTGATATTCCCTCTGCGAATATGATCGGCCATACGCCCAGCGGTGCCAATGATGATAGCTGGAGGTTGCACCAGGTTGTTTTCTTCAATTTCTCTTTTATGGCCACCGTAGCAGGTAGTTACTTTAAATCCGCTTTGCATTTGTTTGAGGACCGATTCAATTTGAAGGGCCAATTCGCGGCTTGGCACCATAATGAGGGCCTGACACAATTTTTCTTCAGGATCTAGTTGGTCTAACAAAGGCATTAAAAAAGCGAGGGTTTTTCCCGATCCGGTAGCAGAAAGTAAAATTAGTTCATTGTTTTCCTGGATTGCGCCGATGGCAGATTGCTGCATTTCGTTAAGCGCTTTGATGTTCAGTTTTGCCAGGTACGTACTGGCATTCATGATATTGTTCATGTGGCAAAGCTACTTCATTAAAATTTAAGCAGTAAAAGCTTTGAGGAAGTACATGATCTTCAGTTTACTAGGCCACAAGGATCTCTCTAAATTACTCAGTCATCATTTTGATATTAATTGATTACCAATGATCTATAACATTTTTATGGTAAATAATTACTTATAATTAATATTATGTTAAACATGCGCACAATGGCTTTCGCTTTTCTTTTTCCCTTGCCACACTCG
>JBIIPY010000005.1:0-52997 GCA_044342365.1 Ferruginibacter sp.
ATAAAATGGAACATCAAACGGGAGTTGAAAAATGGAATCGTATTGCGCGAGATCATCTGCCCACAAGAATTTTTTACCCCTCAAATCAATATTAGATTGAAAGAAATAATACAATGACATAAAGATCGGAATCTGAAGGATGGCAGGTAAACATCCTCCCAATGGGCTCACTCCAGCACTGCGCCACAATTTCATTTGTTCCATACCAAAAGCCTGCTGGTCGTCTTTGAACTTTTCTTTCAAAGCGTCTACTTCTGGTTTCAACACTTTCATTTTTGCGCCACTTAGATAACTCTTATATAGTATAGGCGATGTAATAAGACGTATCAATAATGTAAGTAGTAAAATTACAATCCCCATACTGGCTACATTTCCACGCAGGAAATCGAAAACCGGCAATAAGAAATATCTGTTGATGTATTTTACAAAAGCAAACACGCCCGTACCATAAGGCACAATGTTCTCCATTGAATTGTTGTACTGCTTCAGGATATGGTAATCACTTGGACCAAAATACATTTGAAGTGGGATGATGGTGTTTTCACTTGCTGGTAATACCATCGTTGCATTGGTAACAACACGGGTAATGTATTTACCAGTATCTTCTGGAACAGTCCAGGAAAGTTCTGAAGTATTGAATTTATTTTTTGAAACCAATGCTGAAGCGAAAAACTGTTGTTTTACCGCCAGCCATTCAACTGGTTTTTTAAACTGCAGGTTGTCTCCACTTCCCAAGTGTTCAAAATCGAAGTTCCCTGCCTCAGAATAACAAATATGAGTTTGGGTAGCTTCGTATTTTTGATCTTTTTCAATTTTAGAAGCTTCGGCCTGCCATAAAAACTTTACTGTATTTTGGGTAAATAGTTTTGCCACTCCATTCACAGACAGGTTTAAATCCAGCATATAGTCGGCTGGTTTAATGCTGTACTGGTGTACCATTTTTTTACCGGTAGAATCGGCTGCTGTGAAGCTAATCGATTGTGTTTTGTCTGCGTTTACTACTACATTACCTGCCGAAAAATAAATATTGGCCGACTCTTCTGTTCTGTTGTCTCCGCTATTGAAGCTGTAAGAAAAGCGATTAAAAGGGCCATCTTGTAAAACTACTTCTTTGCCATCAGCAGTTTTAAATTGTTTCAACGTTACTTTAACAGGCTGGCCTCCTTTATTAGAAAAACGAACGATCATTAAATCGTTTTGCAATTCTGTAAAGGTTTCTTTTGCACTAGGCTGTTGAAAAGGAGAAGAAGCTATAGAGATGGGTGTTTGCTTGTTGGTATCTACAACAGCCTTGTTCAACAATGCGGTATTGCTGTCTAGCTTTGCTTTTACTACAGCAACAGAATCTGCAATTCTTTTCTTTTCCCCTTCAGTGGCAAGTCTGCTTTTGCTGTTGATAGCAAACATTGCGATGAGTAGCGCCGCTATCAAACCAAATCCAATCAGGGTATTTTTGTCCATTCCCATGAGTAATCAATTTTGAGTTGGCAAAGGTAATCCAATTTGAGTTTTGCCACATGTATAAATAATAAATGCCCTTTGTAGAGGGCATTTATTTTATCAACGGTAAATTGTGTTATTTTTTGGCAGCTTTAGCAGCAGTTGCTTCTTCTTGCTTCAACTGACGCGTCATGGTTACAGAAGCGATTGGAATACGTGGTGAGTTTAAAATCTCCATGTTTTCAGCAACGATGTCTTGAACCCGAATGTTTTCATTCAATTGAAGTGCATTGATGTCTACATCAATTTGCTCTTTTAAGTATTTAGGCAGCGTTTTTACTTTTACAGACTTCATTTTTGTAACCAACTTTCCACCTTCTTTTACACCAGTTGGTGTACCTACGTATCGTAATGGCAATTGAGCGATCACTTTTTTGTCTTCGATCAGTTCCAGAAAGTCAATGTGTATTAAGGCATCTGTAACCTTGTTAAACTGAAGATCTTTTAAAATACAACGGTAATTTTTGCCGTCAACTTTAACTTCTGCAAGCATAAATTCAGATGTGTATACGATGCTTTTGAACGCAGCTGCCGGAGCGGCAAAACTGATTTCAGATGAACCACCATAAATTACAGCTGGCACCATGTTCTGAGAGCGAAGTAGGCGGGTGGCTTTTTTTCCGCTTTCGGTCCTCAGTTGTCCTTCGATTGTAATTGATTTCATTGTTTAAAATTTTTTATGAGGCGCAAAGGTAAGGAAATTGGTGTGATATGACGCGGTGGTTATAAAACTTTTGTTTTGGGATAGAACAGCCTGGTTTTAATTGTTTTTATCGCTTTCTACCCCTGATAAACAAGCTGTTAATGCTTTTATTTTCGAAGGCATTTCTGATGGTAACCGCAAACAACTCGTCGGTCGACAAAACTTTGATCTTGTCACATCCAGGTTTAACCGGTATGGTATCACATACTACCAATTCATCCAGTACACTGTTTTGAATGTTTTCATAGGCTTTTCCGCTCAACACTGGGTGAGTGCACAATGCACGTACACTTCTGGCACCTTTTTCTATCATTAATCCGGCACTTTTAGCCAGTGTTCCACCGGTATCACAGATGTCGTCTATCAATACAATATCTCTGTCGGTTACATCTCCTATTACTACCATGCTGGCAATTTCATTGGCGCGTTTCCGGTGTTTGTCACAAATCACCATTTCACATTCAAAGTAAGAGGCAACTTCTCTTATTCTGTTGGCACTTCCCACGTCTGGTGCGGCAAAGGTCAAGTTTTCGAGCTGTAGACTCTCGATGTATGGAATAAAAATGGCAGAGGAATCTAGGTGATCTACCGGAATATCAAAATAACCTTGAATTTGTGGTGCATGAAGGTCCATGGTTATCACCCTGTCGGCACCAGCAGCAGTAAGCATATTGGCTACCAATTTGCTTCCAATAGCTACCCTTGGCCTGTCTTTCCTATCCTGACGGGCATAACCGTAATAAGGAATTACTGCAATTACCTTGTAGGCAGAAGCCCTTTTGGCAGCATCGATCATCAAAAGCAATTCCATTAAATTATTAGAAGGCGCAAAAGTGCTTTGAATTAAAAACACAAATCTTCCTCTAATGCTTTCTTGAAATTCAACACCTATTTCACCATCGCTAAAGGTTTGTATATTTACTTTACCAAGAGGTTCTCCAAATTTTCTAGCAATTTTCTCTGCCAGATATTGAGAACCCGTACCCGAAAATATTTTTGCATTTGATTCCATGTGAAAGCAGTTAGTACTGTTTTAAAGTGAAGAAATGCGAAAATACATTTTGTTTATAAGATTAAAAATTTGTCTTTATGGAAACTAGCAAAAAAAACACCCCCAACCCTATCAAATCATGGGCGATAGACGACAGGCCCAGAGAAAAGATGTTAACGAAAGGTGCTTCCGCCCTCAGTGATTCAGAATTGTTGGCCATCCTCATCAACAATGGAAATCAGCAAAGTTCTGCAGTTGACCTTGCCAAAGAAGTTTTAGCACTTGGTAAAAACAACTTGAATGAACTGGGAAAGTTGAATGTGAAAGAGCTCTGCAAAGTGAAAGGTATTGGGCCTGCAAAAGCCATCACCATTGCAGCTGCGCTAGAAATTGGAAGAAGAAGAGAAGGCAGTGGTTTTTTACAAAAAACCACTGTTAGAAGCAGCAACGATGTAGCGGCCTATCTTAAAACCATGCTGAAAGATTACACACATGAAGTATTTGCCGTACTTTTTTTGAACAGGTCTAACAAAATCATCGATTTCCAAATTGTGAGCAGCGGCGGTATATCTGGCACAGTGGCAGACCCGCGTATTATTTTGAAACAGGCGGTACAATTAGGTGCCAGCGTCATTATTCTTAGTCACAACCATCCTTCAGGAAACCTAAAACCCAGCAGGGCCGATGAAGACATTACTCATAAAATAGTGAAAGCCGCGTCTTATCTCGACATAAAAGTAGCCGACCACATCATCGTGAGTGAAGAAGGTTATTTCAGCTTTGCAGATGAGGCGCTTATGTAAGCTGTATTTATAGAGGAATACGTTGGAAAATATTTTTCGGGATGCATTCGCCCACAATTCATTTCAAATGAATACTTATGCCTGTGCGGTAGGTCCTCCAAAATTGAAAGGAATTTCTACTGCTTCCAAATCCTGAATTGTGCCATTTAATGCCTCAAACTTTTGAACGTTCTCTACGATGGCTTTCATCAATCTTTTGGCATGAAAGGGTGTAAGAATGATTCTGCTCTTCACTTTGCTTTTAGGCGATCCAGGCATTACATTCACGAAATCTAGCACAAATTCAGCATGACTGTGCGTGATGATGGCTAAGTTGGCATAGGTGCCTTCCGCCATTTCTTCAGAGATCTCTATATTAAGTTGTTGTTCGTTTGTGTTGTTAGTATCCATCGAAAAGTTATTTTTTGTGAAGGTAAATAAAAAGCCCCTATTCAAAAGGAACAGGGGCTTTTAAAAGTATGATCATCGACAATTATCTTGGGCCGATATAAGTAAGTGTATCCATGAATGCTCTATCGTTGTTCATATTGTATCTCCAGTAAACAAACATGGCTTTAGTAGAAGGAATAAATCTTCCTTGTCCGCTACCTGCACCAGTATAAACATCGATTGGTGTACCACCTGCATTGTTAAAAACGTTGGTAACAAGATTGGTAGATGGGTCAAATACCACGTGTGGAGCAATAGCCGGACCATACCATGAAACACCAGTAGGTGTTTGAATAGGGTGACCAATTGAACCAGCAAGCGGCCAATAGAAAATCACTGAATTAGCACCAGTTGTAATCATATGCATGGTTTGATCATAGATGAACTGGAAGCCTGGACGATTGTGGTAACCTCTCAGATTGTATGATCCATCATAAATATTTTTAGCACCAATTTCTACAACAACGGTTCTGTTGAAAGAAATAACACCATTAGCGTCTGCTGCAGTTATGGTGAAAGCAAGACCATATTTGGTACTTGGATCCAACACAGTTGCGTTAGGAATTACAATGTCGATTGGTTTTGCAAACTCACCTGGATTCATAACAATATTAAATCTGCCTCCAGTACCACCCGTTTTTGGAGTAGCTGGTTTAATGGTATAAAACGCTGCAGGCAAGTAAACTAAATTAGCACTATTTGCGTTACTGTATGCACGCAATGCTGCAGTATCATCAATAATGGTAACATTCATCGTACGGTTCAACTCCGCATTGCTAGACACATCTCTTCTAAGATCTGCCATAGTAAGCATAGTTGGTGTTGAAACGAAATCAATGGCATATTTCCTGATACCTGGTTGACCACCGTCAATTAACTTTACCACTGTTTGTCCGGCATTACCCAGGGGTGTGGGTGTCGGTACTTTTTCACAAGATGTGATAAGTCCGGCAAGCATCGCAAAAACGGCTATGCTTTTTGTATGTTTTATCATTTTCATGTTTAAATTTTTTATCTAAGTTAAAGGGATCAACAACTTTACAGCGTTGTTAATCCCAAATATTATTTATTGATCCCACCAAACTTTAGCATTCATTACATCACCACCTGGTAAACGAGTAACAGCTGCACCTACTTTATCAGGGGCAAGGCTGTATTCATTTGTGCCGTATACATAACGTGTAGGGATTTGTTTGCCAGCTGCTGCATTGGTTGCATTTACTGTTGGTTGAAGTAAAGGAAAATCCAATCTTCTAAACTCACTCCAAGCTTGAATTCCATCAGCAAACAAAGTAAGATATTTTTGAAGGGCAATTCTTTGAATAGCTGTGGTGGTTACTGCAGAACTTGTTGAAGGAAGCTGGTTGAAGGTAGAACTGATGCCGATACCTGTACCACCACCTGTTCCATCTGTAAACCGTGCTGCGTTTCCATTCACATATGCAGTACCTGTTGTTAAGCCCCACTGTTCAAATGAAGCGATTACGCCTGCATTGTAAGCTGAATTAGCGGTATAACCTTGCGTTCCAGATGCAACCCAACCTCTTTGAATGGCTTCTGCAACTGTTAACAATGCGTAAGAGGCACTCATGATTACTACAGGAGAATTATCTGCTCTATTGGCTGCTGCAAATACTGTTGCGTAGTTGGTAGGCAGTGTTACCGCTTGAGCTCTTGTTAATCCATAAGGGAAAGTAGAACCTGGGCTACCATAGGCACTCCTTCTGTCGTCGCCCATGTTTGCTAGGATATCGCCAACAGTTTTGCTCAGTGCATAGTCAGATCTTCCGTTGTATGTGGCAAACCAAGGGTTTTGATAAACTGAACCTGTTGGATAAGCTAGCGTGAAATTATCAGCGTTGGAACTGATGAAACCAGCTGGATCACTCATTGCTGACGCAAATTGTGTAGCAGCATATCCACCCGCATTAGGGAATTTCAAACTCAAACGCATGGCCATTTGCATACGCATAGTGTTAGCAAGCTTTTTCCATTTTGCTTGGTTTCCACCATAAATGATATCGCCACGTACCGGTAATCCTCCGTCAAAAGTAGCATTGGCGGTTTTTAAATCTTCTATCATTTTGATGTAAATATCTTCCTGCTTGTCGTAAATAGGGAAGAAGTTAGCAGCTCCTTTCAAAGCCTCAGAGTAGGGTATATCGCCCCATCTGTCAGTGATTGTCCAAGCGTAAAACGTCTTTACAATTGTAGCAACAGCAATTTGGTTTGCACTAGACCCTGATGAAGCATACTGTGATGCAGTGGCTGCATTTGAGTTTCTGTTTATGATAGACTGAACGTCGTACATAGCACCTGCAAAAGTACCCCCAAACTCTAATTTGGGTTCTTGGTAAAGAGAATTTTCTGTATACTGTGTTTCGGCAAGATGCTGAACATATATTCCCGGTGTAACAGATCTAGCTAAACCGCCCATTTGAGACAATGCATTGGTTAGCAAAGCTGCCGTAATTGGAGCCGTAGACCCCAATGGGTTTATATTAGTATCTCCAAAATCTTCCAACTTTTTACAACCAGTGTTTACCAATAGTAAACTACTTGTTGCCAGTACTAAGGCTGATTTTAAAAAATTATTTTTCATATTCGTTTTATTTAATTGTTATTCATAAAATTTTAGAATCCTATTCTCAGATTTACACCCAGTGATCTTGTTCCAGGCAACTGGCCATCTTCACCATAAACGTTGCTGATTTCAGAAGGATCAAAATCTTTTGTTTTAGCATAGATCAACCAAGGGTTACGAGCAATTACTGAGAAAGTAGCATTTTTAATATGCTTACCAATACCCATTCTATCTACTGGTAGTTTGTATCCAAGACTAAATTCTCTCAACTTAACAAAAGTAAGATCGTGAATGAACACTTCAGAAATGTTGGCAGATCTAAACTGATGGTAGTACTCCTGAGCTTCAACATAATAGTCAACTGCTTTACCAGTTGCATCAACACCTGTTACATAAACTCCGCCACCGTCTGCTACTGCATCACGGATAGAATTTCCTTTGTTGTTCAATGTAGCAGTTCTTGCAGTTAAGCCAGAATAAGTACCCCAATGGTCAGACAAAGAGAAGAACTTACCACCGTAAGAGAAATCAATATTGATGTTAACAGTAAAGTTTTTGAAAATGTTGAAGGTATTTTGAACACCCCCTGTATAATCAGGAATTACACTTCCGAAATTAACATTGTCTTCTTTGATAAATAACCCACCTGCTGTTAAAATAGGTTGTCCGTTCAAACGCTTGATACCACCGCCAAACATTTGACCCCATCTTTTACCCGCTTCGTTCACAGTGTAAGCCGCAGATGAACCAGAGAAGGCGCCTGATGCTGTTACCTGACGAGTAATACCTGCCTCAGGAGCGATAGACACTACTTCATTTTCTAACAAAAGACCCAAAGTAGCGTTGATGGTCCAATCGAAATTTTTATTTCTAACAGGTTGAGCGAAAAATTGAAAATCAATACCAGTTTTGGCAATTTCACCTGCATTGATTCTAACACTTGTTAAACCTGATGCACCTGGTACGGATACACTTACAGGGAAATTTTTGTTGGTTCTATCCCAATAAGTAACCTGTAAACCCAAACGATTTTTCAGAAAACGAGTTTCAATTCCAATTTCTGTTTCATTGTTGGTTGAACCTTTCAAATTTGGATCAGGAACTGAGTTTGGTTCCCCCTGAAGGAAGTTACCATTGAATTGTTGTGCAGCAGGTGCATACAGAACGTTTAATTCATATGGATTCAAAGAAGCAATGGTTTGCCCAGTTGATACCCTTAATTTACCAAAAGAAAGGATTGATTTGTCTTTGATCAAATCACTGAATACAAATGAAGCACCTATAGAATAGGTAGGAATATTATTACCTACAGGTTCAGCTGAAGTCCAATCATTACGCAATGTTCCCTCTAAGAATAGAAAGTTTTTATACCCTACATCACCTCTTACAAAAATACCTCTTCTAGCGAATTCTTGGTAAGTTTGACCGAAGTTGATAGGATTCTTTGAGTTAGACAACGTGTATAAACCAGGTACGTTTAACCCACCCATAGTGTTTTGATTGCTACCTGTTAGTTTTGTTTTTAAGATGTCTAAACCTGCATTGGCATTATAAGCGAAATTTCTCACTTTTTTACCGTAAGTAGCCAACAACTCGTAGTTCTGACGGTTGCTACCACTATTGGCGATACCATAAGCAGCCAAACCAGTTCCTTCGTAAGGGTTAAATGAAGTTTGGTTGTTGCTGATTTCCATTTCTGTTGGATAGATGTTGGAAGACTCTGCATTCAACTCTTGCTTGCGGTAAGTACCTTTTATTCTAAAATCATTGTTTATTTTGTATGTCAATGAAACATCGCCAAAAGTTCTGATACGCTGATCTAAGTTTTTAACCAAATCAAAATAAGAGTAAGGATTCATCCAATAGTTACCACCGTAGAATGCTTTTGGATTGCTTGCACTGTATGCAGTAGGGTTGGCTTTGTTCCAGCTGGCATAAATACCTTCTGGAGTGCGCAAACCACGCAATTCTTTCATAATATTTAAATCAAGTTCTCTGTGGAACCACTGGTTGAATGAACCAGTAGATTGGTTAGAGTAAGCATCATTGTTTTCTGCATTTCTGTTTTGTTGTACATAAGTGAAGTTAGTACCCAAGGTTAATTTACTGCTCAAATCCATGCTGAAATTTGCAGCAAAAGTATGGCGCTTCAAGTAACTGTTGGGAATCAATCCCTTTACGTCCAAATTGGTGTAAGATGCTCTCAAGTTATAAGCATCACCTGCTTTAGAGAAGTTTACGTTATTGGTAGTAGTAACACCAGTGTTGTAAAATTCTTTAGCGTTATTCGGCTGAGGAGTTAAGGTAGTAGTTTTGAAAGCTCTTTCATGACCACCATACCAAGCATACCATGGAATGTACTCCTGGCCTAGTATACGTGGACCCCAGCTTGCATCATCAGAATAATCGTGGTAGTATTTACCATCCAATGCCTTCCAACCTTCTGGTTGACCTGGCTGCCAGTTGTATCTAGTCAAATCTCCTTCTGCACCACCAGCATAAGAATTCTGGTAATTAGGAGTAATGTAAATTTTATCGAAAACAACACCTGTGTTTATTTCAACACCCATACCAGATTGCCCTTTGCGAGCTCTTTTGGTATTTACAACGATTGCACCGTTGGCACCATCAGGGCCAAATAGTGCAGCTGCTGCTGGTCCTTGTAACACCGTTACGTCTTCCACATCATCAGGGTTGATGTCGTTGGCACTAGGAATGATGGTACCATCTATAACGTAGATTGGTCCGCTACCAACACCTAAACCATTTTCACCACGTAAGCGTATGATGGTTTCTCTACCAAGTGCTGCAGCTGATTGGCTACGAACTTGAGCACCAGCAACTTTACCAGCAAGGGCGTTGTTGATATTAGATGCACGAACGGTATTCAATTGCTCAGCACTTACGTTCTGAACATTAGATGCCATACTACGTGCAGCGCGTTTGGTTTGGAATGCACTGGTAACTACTACCTCTGCAATGGTGTTATCTTTTAACTGAAGTGATGTAGAAATGTTAGAAAGAGATCCTACCGGAATTTCTATCAAATCATATTGAGATTGAGAAATTTGTAGTACATCTCCTGGGTTTACTCTGATTGAGTACTCTCCATTAACATCGGTTTGTACACCTCCGCCACCTTTGATAACAACAGATGCAAAGGGAACAGCCTTTCCGGTTGCGTCGGTAACCTTACCGGACACCACCCGGCTTTGACCGAATGCTAATACTCCACAGAGCATCAACATTGTAAACAGTGTTAAAAATCTTCTCATGTGCGATTAATTGTATTTTGATGAATTGTAAAAATAAGGATATTTTATTAATGTCAAAAAATTGTTAATTTAATTTAAACAAAAATAGCGATATACCTTCAAACGGACAAAAAGTAATGTTAAAATGCTGCATCAACTTTAAAATAAAATTAAAACCTGTAGATCGCTTGTAATTTAATTTCTGTCCTTTTATTTCCTTTAATGAGATCCAATCCAGAACCCACCTCTTCTTTATCAAGGTAAATAAACTGCGCCCACCTTGCCCAAAAGGTCAATTTTTTGCCTACATCGTAGTTTACATTGAGGTAATAACGATACCCTTTATCTGAAAAAACAGGAATACTGAAACTATACAGCACGTCGTTTTCATAAGCATATATCCTGCTGTTATAACCCTCCGTTTCAAAGTATTGCAGCCTAATATTTCCCGAAAAAGCCTTTAGCATAGGCTTGTACAATAAGTCTCCATACATTAAAAAACCCTGTTCTTCTGCAGTTCCTTTTTTGTCGAACCAAACCACTTCTGTTCTGCCCCTTATGGTAAATGTCGGGTTTATTTTGTAGCTAAAATTGGTTCTCCAGTTTTTTCTTGGTTGTGCCATCACTGGGTTTAAGATTGCTTCGTTGGGGTTAAAATTGATGGGTTTGGCTTCCGCTTTAAATCGGGTATAAATTTCGAGAACTTTATTGGGCTTGTAATAAAGCTGAACCATATAATCTTTGCCTTCTGTAGGTGCACTTACCCTATACCTCAACCAGGGAAAACGATAAATATCTGCATATGCATCTATACGCCAGCTGCTGTGAGGGCGGATACTGATGCCAGTAAAAAAACCTTTTTCATTGGTAGGAAAAGTATTTTCGGTAAAAGCATTGGTATATAAAGATTGATAGCCTTTTGAAATGTTTCGATAAAACATACTCATGTCTACATTACTCGAAACACTCATCAATAGCCCATTTACGAATGCCTTGTAACCCTTGTTGGTTACCGCAGCTTCTCCAAAAAAGTGAAAGTTTTTAACCGTATAACTGTAATCTGTACTGTAATTCCCAAAATCTTTTCCGTTGAGCGCAAAAAGATTGTATGGCTCATTGTCTTTAATCAATGGGCTTTCCATATTAAACTGAACCGCATTTATCCCAACTTGTAACCTGTTGAAGCGGTAGAAGAAATTTCCTCCGAATGCCATTTGTTGTTGAGCACCCTTGTCTTCTAGCTCACTAGCTGTACGATGTAATCCAGAGGTTTGAAGCGAGGATATAAATTCATCCTGTCCATTGCTGGTATCTGCTTTTAGGTTACCGTCAATTTTTCGCAAAGATCCAAATAGCGTTGCCTGCCATTTGTTTTCACCTACCGTAATTCCTACCCCTCTGTGAAAAAACACTTCCCCGGAAGAATTGTAAGGCCGCAATACTGAACTTTGCCTTTTAACTGCCATTATATCCGGCCCTTTCTTGAAGGCAAGGCTCATCCATTGTGTTAAACCCTGTCCCATATTTACGGTAAAATCACCAACTGCTAGTGATTTTATGATGCCAACATTTCTAACAAACAAGTGTGCCGAATAAAAATCAAATCCATTTTTTTGAGACCCTTTAAAAAATTCCTCCCCTGCATCTTTTTCTGCAACAAACCCATATTGTAAAATGTTTTTATAGTTGTATTTATATCGTAGAAAAAGTCGTTGCGGAGACCCGGGATAAAAGTTTCGTGCTTGAGATGAATCTAATAAATAACCCCTCGACTTTTCTAAAACCTGCGTCATTCTTACCAGCAAACTGCGGTCGCCGCCCGAGAATCGGGAAATAATATCTTCTGAAAAACCTGGAACGTTGGATACCGTAATGAAAGGTCTAATTTTTTGAATGGTGGCCAGGTCCCAGCCTGGTATGGCTTGTAATTCATACAAGTTGACGAGTTTGCCCAATACATCCCTGTATTTCAAAAAATTGATGATCTGCATTGGAGAAAGCAGTCGGAGATCACGAAGAAAATTTTCATCTACCGTATTAATGTTCACTGGATTCCGCATCAATTGGTTCAGTTGCTGCAAATAGGAATCATCTTCTGTTTCCTGGTCTTCATTGTTTTCTGTAATGTTTTCTAACTGTTGTTCTGTGGTAGTAGTTGGCGTGATTGGTTCGGGCACTGGTACCTGTGCTTCCAGCAAATGAAAGCAACACAATAAAATACAGCAGAGTACAACCTTAAAATACATTTTCTGCTTTCTTAAAATTTACTAAAAACAGTAATCCTGGCGAAAATCCCAACTGGGGATGGTAACTACCGGAAACGTGTAAACGATAATTTTTCCAACCAAGACCAATTCCTGCAAACCCACTACCAGTATCGCTTATAAAGCCTACCCTTGCAAACAATTGTTTCATAAATTGATATTGAACACCCCCGGTTACATTCACATTTCTGTCCTCTTCTTTTACAATTTCTGCACTTACCGTAAAGTTTTCGGATGCCTCATAACCCAACCCAAATTTGTAGGCAGAAGCCAGCTTTTCATCCTGCTCTTTACCCAATTTTCCACCAACAGGATTGTACACATGAATGCCTCCGGTAAGCTTGTTCGTAAAATGAAGTAGTACCCCCATTTCTACATTCACTGCAGTAGCGTTGCCATATTGAGGTATGCGGTAACCATAGTAATTAAATTGAACCCCAACATCTATTAATTTCCCTAACGACCTTGCGTATGCCAATCCGAGTTTATGCTCATTAAAACCAGTAAATCCTGCATAATTGAGTTGTATGCCAAAATTACCTTTGTTTGTTGCAATGGCAGCTGCCAGTCCGTATACACTGTTTTCATTCAGCATGAATCGCCGTTCTCCATACACTCCGATACCAGAAGTGTTGGTGGTGGCCAAAGCTGCCTGGTTACCTGTGAATGAAAATGCATCTTTGTTATTGTTGTTGTATGCGCTTAAGCCTACATAAGGCATGCTCACGTTGTATCTAAGTGTTTGGGAAACAGCAGCAAAGCTGCTTATCATTGCAAAAAAAGTAATAAGGGGCAGGGCGTAAAAATATCTCAAAACAGGTTGTATTTAATAACAAACTCAAGTTAGGTAAAAAGCCAGTAAGTTCTATGATCCATTAAAACTTAGCCAAAATGTAATATTAGTTATTTAATTTTGCGGCATGCAATTGTTAGACGGAAAAAAAGTATCCCAAGCAGTAAAAAATGAGCTGCTCCAAAAAACTACCCAACTCCTATCGCAACAAAAAAAAGTGCCGCACTTGGCGGCTATTTTGATAGGTTCTAATGGTGCCAGTGAAACCTATGTGGCCAGCAAAATTAAAAACTGTGAAGAAATAGGTTTTAAAAGCAGTTTGTACCGATTTGAGGCCACTGCCACAGAAGAACAAATTTTCGCAAAAATAACAGCCCTAAATATTGATGAAGATGTGGATGGTATATTGGTTCAATTGCCTCTGCCAAAGCACATCAGCGAAGAAAAAATCATCCATTTAATTAACCCTGCAAAAGATGTTGATGGCTTTCATCCAATCAGTGTAGGAAAATTGGTTCAGGGTCTTCCTACTTTTGTGCCAGCAACTCCTTACGGCATTATGCTAATGCTGGAACATTATGGCATCGACACCGCCGGCAAACATGCAGTGGTAATAGGTCGCAGCAATATAGTTGGCAGGCCCATGAGCATTTTGTTAAGTCAAAATACACAACCCGGCAATTGCACTGTTACGCTTTGCCACAGTCGTACTAAAGATCTGAAAGCACTGTGCCTGCAGGCAGATATTATCGTAGCAGCTTTGGGAAAAGTTTCTTTTTTAACCGCAGATATGGTGAAAGAAAATGCCATCGTAATAGATGTTGGCATCACCCGTGTTGCGGATACCACAAAAAAAACCGGCTTTAGCATCAAAGGAGATGTAGACTTCCAAAACGTAGCTCCAAAATGTAGCTACATTACACCTGTACCCGGAGGTGTGGGATTAATGACCATTGCTGCGCTTCTCAAAAATACTTACAACGCCTGTTTACAAAATCAACAGCATACATGAGCATGGCAACTTACCAACAAACCACATACCCTGTGATGGAGCATTTTTACACCATACAGGGAGAAGGATATCACCAGGGCAAAGCAGCATACTTTATCAGGCTGGCGGGCTGTGATGTGGGATGTGTTTGGTGCGATGTAAAAGATAGTTGGGATGCCAGCAAACATCCGAGTTATTCTGTAGAAACCATCATAGAAATGGTAACAACAGGCACCACCGCAAACCCTTCTCAAGTAATTGCCGTGGTAACCGGCGGCGAACCTTTGTTGCACCAACTAGATGCTTTAACAATTGCCCTGCAGGAAAAAGGATTTAACACCAACATTGAAACATCCGGATCTAGCCCATTGAGCGGGAATTGGGATTGGATTTGCCTAAGCCCAAAAAAGTTCAAAGAACCCCTTCCTGAAGTAGTGAAAGTTGCCCAGGAATTAAAAATTGTGGTTTTCAACAAATCAGATTTTGAGTGGGCAGAAAAATATGCTGCGGAAGTTTCACCAAATTGTTTGTTGTTTCTTCAGCCAGAGTGGGACAAAGCTGCTATAGTGACACCCATGATCATTGAATACATAAAGGCTCATCCACAGTGGCAAATATCCTTGCAGGTTCACAAATACATTAACGTACCTTAGTGATGAGGGTAGGGCGACGGGCGAAAACATTTAATTTTAACAAAGTTACCTCTAGTTAATCAATCAATCCAGCTACCTTCAATAGTAAGATTTAACCAATGAAACCACAGCAAGTCATCTACTTCCTTTATTTTGTATTACTGTTATTCATGTTACTTCCTTTTGAGAGTAGTGCCCAGTGGTACGATCCAGAAAAGATCAATAAAAAAGCTGCTGGCATTTATGGAGAAGCCTATGAAAATGCGCAGGAAGGTAATTACTCGGAAGCCCTTGCAAAGCTGAGCGACGCACTAAAGGCAGAACCAAAATTTGTAGATGTATATCTCTCACGGGCAGGCATATACGCAAATTTAAAAAACTACACAGCTTCGGTAACCGATTTTGAAAAAGGATTGGAAATGGATCGGGAATATTCCAAAACTTATTTGCTGCCTTACTCTATTTCCTTGGCCGGAACAGGCAACTTCCAAAAAGCCATGACAGTGGTAGAAGAATTTTTAGCAACACCAGGACTAAACCCGCAAAGCATAAAAGCCGGTAATTATAGAAAAAAAACTTTTGCTTTTGCATTACAGCAGGAAGCAGCTCAGAAAAACAATACAAATACATACATTTTCTCTCCTAAAAACATGGGACCGAGTATTAACGGAACTACATTAGAGTACTATCCATCGCTCACCATCGATGGCAGCAAAATGATATTTACGCGAAGGGAAAATAGCGATGAAGATTTTTATGAAAGCAGTTTTGAAAATGGTGCCTGGAGTATGGCATTACCAGTGCCGGGGAAAATAAATACTAATTTAAACGAAGGGGCACAAAATATTTCGCAAGACGGTGAGTGGCTCATTTATACAGGTTGTAATTATCCCGAAGGTGGGGGCAGTTGTGATCTGTATATTTCTTACAAAACAAAAAATGGCAATTGGACGGAAGGTGAAAACCTGGGTAACGTTATCAATACTGAATTCTGGGAAGCCAGCCCATCCCTATCACCCGATAAAAGTAAATTGTATTTTGCCAGCAGCCGTTTGGGCGGATATGGCGGTAAAGACATTTGGGTAAGTACACGCCAACCAAATGGCAGATGGGGCAAACCAGCAAACCTTGGGCCAGATGTAAATACTTCAGCAGACGAAGGTTGCCCATTTATACATCCAGACAATCAAACACTTTACTTTAATAGCAATGGGCATGATGGATATGGATTGACAGATCTATTTTTGGTAAGAAAAAAAGAGGACGACAGCTGGGGAGTACCCTTAAACCTGGGTTTTCCCATCAACACCATTGATGACGAAGGCTCTTTGATTGTTGCAGCCGATGGAAAAACTGGTTTTTATGCCAGTGATGGCGCAGACACCAGAGGAGGGTTGGATTTATATGAATTTGAATTGCGCAACGATATACGTGCCGCAAAAGTACTGTGGGTAAAAGGAAAAGTGTACGATGTAAATAACAACAATGGTTTGCCCTCTGCGGTAGAACTTACCGATATCAATACTCGAAAACTATTGTCTAAAATTCAAACAGACGAAGAAGGTAATTACCTTATTACACTACCCGTTGGTAAAAATTATGCTTTCAATGTAAACAGAAAAGGATATTTATTTTATTCAGATAATTTTGAAACCAAGCCAGGCTTTGCAGACAGCGCCATGCAAATAAACATCCCTTTGCAACCCTTGGAAGCGGGTGCAACGGTGGTGCTCAAAAATATTTTCTTTGCCTCAAATCAGTTTGAACTCAAAGATGAATCTGTGGCAGAGTTAGAAAAACTCCTTCAATTGCTCAACGATAACCCTACTACTCAGATAATGATCAGCGGCCATACAGACAATATAGGCAGTTCTGCAGACAATCTTGCACTGAGTACCAGCAGGGCAAAATCGGTGGTGCAATTTCTTCAGAAAAATGGCATTGAACCAAGCAGATTGGTATCTAAAGGATGGGGTGCCAGTAAACCAATTGCCGACAACACCACGGAAGAAAGCAGGGCTAAAAATAGGCGTACTGAATTAAGTATTTTGAAATAATATATTTTTATTTATCTTGTTATTCATTCGTACATACAAACATGAATAACGATTTATTTTACCAGATCGCACTCACGCAGGTGCCTACCATTGGCCATGTTAGAGCCAAACACTTGGTGTCACATTTTGGCAATGCCACCGATATATTTTCTTCAAGCATTGCTCAGCTCCAAAAAATAGATGGTATTGGTTACCTGCAGGCTGCTGCCATTAAAAAGTTTAGTGACTTTAAAAAAATTGAAGCCGAAATAGCCTTTATCGAAAAATTCAATGTATCGCCACTTTTTATGACCGATGCTGCTTATCCCAAAAGATTACTCAATTGTTACGACAGCCCTTGCCTACTGTATTACAGAGGAAATGCCGATCTCAATAAAACGAATATTGTAGGTATTGTGGGCACCCGAAATCATTCGGATTATGGTAAACAGCAGTGCGAAAAATTGGTAGAAGATTTAAAAAACGAATCTGTACTCATCTTAAGTGGATTGGCTTTTGGAATTGACAGCATCGCACACAAAACAGCCGTAAAACACCAGTTGCCAACGGTGGGTGTTGTTGCACACGGATTGGATCGAATTTACCCTGCTCAAAACAAATCATTGGCAAAACAAATGATAGAGCATGGAGGGTTGCTTTCCGACTTTATGAGTGGAACGGATCCTGATAAACAAAATTTCCCCAGCAGAAACAGAATTGTAGCGGGTATGGCGGATGCCATTGTTGTAGTTGAAAGTAGTGTAAAAGGAGGATCATTGATCACCGCTGAACTGGCCAACAGTTACAATAAAGATGTGTTTGCATTTCCAGGGAAAGTAACCGATTCAAAAAGTGAAGGCTGTAATTACCTCATTAAAAACAACAAGGCCTCTCTCATAACAGGTGCAAACGATTTGTTAGAATTAATGAACTGGAGCAGTATGCACAAACCCGTACCTAAAAAACAAAGAACACTCTTTATTGAATTAACTCCTGAAGAGAAAAAGATTACCGAAATTTTACAGTCGCAGGAAACTGCTCAGATAGACGAGCTTTATGCAAAAACAGGCTGCAGCAGTAGCTTGGTGGCCAAAGCATTGTTGATGTTGGAGATGCAAGGGTTGGTTATTTCATTGCCAGGCAAAGTATATAAACTGAGTTAACCTATTACCCCCACTTATTTATTGGCGGCGTTTGGCTGCAATTATTTTTCTTTTATCTTTGCACATGGCAATCATAAAAAAATCTCCCGCAACCAGTTCCAACAAATTTAGTGGAGAAGGTTTAACCTTCGATGATGTACTCTTGGTGCCTGCATACTCGCAGATATTACCCAGAGATGTTGACATCCGTTCCAAACTCACAAAAAAAATCACTTTAAATGTACCCATGCTTAGTGCTGCAATGGATACAGTAACCGAAGCACAACTCGCTATTGCATTGGCCAGAGAAGGTGGCCTCGGAATTCTGCATAAAAATATGAGTATCGAGCAACAATCGAGCGAAGTGAGAAAAGTGAAAAGAAGTGAAAACGGTTTGATCCTCGATCCCATTACCCTCACCGCAGACGCTACCATTGGTGAGGCTTTGCGACTGATGAGAGAAAACAAAATTGGTGGTATCCCCATCGTAGATGCCGGAGGAAAATTGGTAGGTATTCTAACAAATCGCGACTTAAGATTTGAAACAGACTACAAACAAAAAGTGAGCTCAGTAATGACGGCTCAAAACCTGATTACTGCACCCGAGGGAACAGATTTAAAAAAGGCAGAACTCATCTTCAAGAAAAATAAAATTGAGAAATTACCAGTAGTTAACAAATCAGGAAAGCTGATTGGCTTGGTAACTTTTGGCGATATCCTTAAGTTAAAAAGCCATCCACATGCGGTAAAAGATTCTTTGGTGCTGGCGTTGGCATTACTTCCGACACCTTGCAGCGGGTAGACGCATTACATAATGCAGGTGTAGACATTATTTGTTTAGACAGTGCACATGGCCATACCAAGGGTGTGATAGACATGTTGAAAAGTGTAAAAAAATCATTCAAAGGATTGGAAGTGATAGCGGGCAATGTAGGTACTGGAGCAGGTGCAAAAGCTTTAGCCGACGCGGGTGCAGATGCGGTAAAAGTGGGCATTGGTCCGGGTTCTATTTGTACCACCAGAATTGTTGCTGGCACAGGGGTTCCGCAGATCACCGCTGTGATGGAAGCAGCTGCTGCATTAAAAGGAAAAAACATTGGTATCATCAGTGATGGTGGAATCCGTTATACCGGAGATTTGGTGAAGGCTTTGGCAGCGGGTGCAACCTGTACCATGATGGGAAATGTATTTGCAGGCACCGATGAAAGCCCAGGCGAAACCATTATCTACGAAGGACGTAAGTTTAAACAATACCGTGGTATGGGCTCATTGGGAGCTATGGCACAGGGCAGCAGCGATCGGTATTTTCAGGATGTAGAAGACGATATCAAAAAATTTGTACCAGAGGGAATCGAAGGAAGGGTAGCGTTCAAAGGCCAGCTGCGAGAAGTAGTGCACCAGTTTACCGGAGGCCTAAAAGCAGGCATGGGCTATTGTGGTGCTGCCAACATCCCGGCACTTCAAAATGCACAGTTTGTAAAAATTAGCAATGCCGGCATGAAAGAAAGTCATGCACACGACATCGCCATTACCAAAGAAGCACCAAATTACAGCAGGTAATTATTTGAATCGATAACAATTTAGCGAATTGTAAAAAACAGTTTCTACACAGAAGCTGCTTTTTTATAGAAGGATTGACCATCTGCACATTTACCTTATTTTCGTTTGATCATGAAATGTATATTCTTCAAAAAGATTGTTCCATTTTTTATTGGCTTATTGTTGAGTACGGTTACAATGGCACAAGACAGTGCAAGATTGAGGGTATCCTTGCTCACTTGTACTCCCGGTGATGAATTGTATTCTTTGTTTGGCCATACTGCAATAAGAATTACAGACAGTAGCATGCAAACAGATGTAGTTTACAACTATGGCACTTTTAATTTTGAAGACAAAAATTTTTATCTAAAATTTGTTAGGGGCAAACTCAATTATTTTATCAGTGCCGAATATTTTGAAGATTTTAAATACGGCTATCAAATAACAGATCGGGGCATCAGAGAACAATTGCTCCTGCTTTCGGCAACCGAAAAAAAGGCCTTACAATCATTTTTAAACGATAATTTAAAAGAAGAAAACAAGTATTACCAGTACGACTTTTTCTTCAACAATTGTACCACCAAAATTCGCGACATCTTACTTAAAATGAGGAAGCCGGCGCTTGACTTACCGGCTGTAATGCCTGTGAACACAAGGTTTCGAGAAGCCATACATGCTTATCTTGATAAAGGACAACAACCATGGAGCAAATTAGGAATCGACATCTTATTGGGTGCCAGAACAGACCGGGTAATGTCTGCTTCCGATCAACAATTTTTACCCGACAATCTGATGAGGGCATTGGATAGCAGCCACAACAATGGCTTTATATTATCTGCAGAAAACCTATACCCTCTTTCACAAAAGGAATCACAACAATTATTTTTTACGCCCTTTGTTTTTTTTACTTCGCTATTGATGTTGTTTGTTGTTTTACAATTCACCAGAAGTAACAAATGGCCGTTGTTGATGAGTGGACTAGATGGATGGTTGTTTTTTATGACAGGGCTATTGGGCATTCTATTGATATTAATGTGGATAGCCACCGATCATAGTATGACCAAAGACAATTACAATCTTTTGTGGGCATTGCCAACACATACCATCATCTCCTTTTTTATCAACAGCAAAAAAAAATGGGTGAAACAGTACTGGCTGTTTACGGCTGTTGCTGGTATTTTATTGTTGCTAAGCTGGGCCCTCCTCCCTCAACAATTGAACATTGCGTTAACTGCTTTTGTTGTGTTAATCATATTCAGAGCATATACACGCTACAATAACTTTTAAAATATTCATGACGCACCGTATCTGTCAGTTTCAACAACATCCAATCCATTACAGTGTAATCGGAAAAGGTGCAGCAGTAATGCTCATACATGGTTTTGCAGAAGACAACAGTATTTGGAATGATATCACTGCAGCGCTTTCAGAGAATTACCAGTTGATACTTCCAAATATTCCTGGGTCGGGCGGTTCTCCGGCCATTACCAAACAACAAAGCGTTGATGAGTATGCAGCAGCCATGTTGGCTATTTTTCAAGAAGAGCAATTTACCAACGCGGTTGTTATTGGACATAGCATGGGAGGTTACATTGCTTTGGCCATGGCAGAAAAAAAACCAGCCGTCATCAAGGCATTGGGTTTATTTCACAGCAGTGCTTATGCAGACGATGCCTTAAAAATAGCCACCCGGCACAAAGCCATTTCCTTCCTACAAGAAAATGGCAGCCAGGCATTCTTAAAAACCAATTTGGCTGGATTGTTTGCAGATCCACTTCAACACAAAAAATCGATTGAAAAGCTTCTACAAAATGCTGAAAATTGCAGCAGAGATACGCTCATACAATATTATGAGGCAATGATTAAGCGGCCAGACCGAACAGACTTACTCGTAACAGCCAAATTTCCAGTGTTGTTTGTAATGGGATTGGAAGACAAAGCAGTCCCATTTTCACACAGCTTACAGCAATCTCATTTGCCTCCTATCGGCCATATTTCAATATTAAGAGAGAGTGCACACATGGGGATGATAGAAGAACCCGCAAAATGTTTATTGGTTTTGACAGACTTTTTACGAGCTATTTACGTATAGTATAGAATAAACTAGCTCTTTATTGCATAAATTACACACGCTAATGGGCTTAAACACAGCTTTAATGAAAAAATACCTACTGATATTAATCACTTTCTTGTGCTCAACTGCTATCCATGCAGCCCATATTACGGGAGGTGAAATGATTTACAATTACATTGGGCCTGCGTCAACTGCAAATACCAACTATTACGGTGCTACGCTTCGGTTGTTCAGGGATGATAATTGTATGAATTGTGCTATTATGCCCATCAGTGTTTCCATTGGTGTTTACAACAACGACAACAACCAACTTGTTGGGGGCTTTTTAAACGTCGACAGATCATCCTTAACGCTGTTGCCTCTGAACACCTTGCCTTCTTGTATTACGAATCCACCCAACTTGGTGTACAGCGTGGGACTTTATACTTTTTTAATAGAGCTTCCTATCAACAACAGTGGTTACACCATTTCTTATCAAACCTGTTGCCGTGTAGATGGTATTAGAAATGTGCCCAACAGCGTGGGTGCAACCTATGCCGCTGTTATTCCCGGTACTAACAGGGTTCCTACAACTGCCCAGGATAACAGTGCTCGGTTTTCGACGGGCATCTCCGTTATTTGTTTCAATAAACCTTTTACACTCGATTTTAGCGCCACTGATCCTGACGGGGATTCATTGGTATATAACTTTTGTGATGCATTTGGTGGCGGCGGCGCTTTAAACGCATCCTTTTCTACACCCGCACCGCCACCATTTGGTTTTTTAAATTACATCAATGGATATTCGGGAGGCGCCCCTTTAGGTTCTGATGCTACTATTAATGCACAAACAGGTATTATTTCAGGCATTGCACCAGATGCGGGCAGGTATGTGGTGAGCGTTTGTGTACAATCGTTTAATCGTACTACGGGTGCATTGAGAGGGGAACACAAAAAAGATTTTATTGTTACAGTTGCACCCTGTGATTTTGCAGGGGCTCAATTGCTGCCGAGTTACCTTAGTTGCGATGGGTTTACTTTTAATTTCGAAAACCTCAATACTTCCCCTCTTAACCAAACTTTTTTTTGGGACTTTGGCGACGGCAATACTTCTAATCTTCCCAACCCTTCACATACTTATGCAGTTGCAGGCGTTTACAACCTAAAACTCGTTGTAAACCGGGGCGGTTCTTGTTCAGATTCTACCATCTCACCACTGAGGGTTTTCCCAGGATTTTTTCCAGGAATCAACGACAATACCCCCATTTGTAAAGATAGACCAGTAGCTTTCAATGATGCTACTACCGCCAATTTCGGAAACGTAAACTCCTGGAGATGGGACTTTGGTATCACAACCGCTACCAATGATACCAGCAGATTGCAGAATCCAACATATACTTACACCACTGCAGGAAATTATAATGTTAGTTTAATTGTGGGTAGCGATAGAGGTTGTTTGGATACCATTGTGAAGACAGTACGTATTGTAGACAGACCAGATTTTAAAATTGGCAATGACACGCTCATTTGCGCTATTGATACCTTACAATTAAACGCAGTATCCAGCGATGTGGGAAGTATTGTATGGTCGCCCAATTACATGATCAACAATGTAAACAGCTTTACCCCATTGGTGAGTCCTGATGTTACTACCACGTACATCGCCAAGTTCTCTGACCCTTCTGGTTGTGCGGCGGAAGACACCATTACCATAAGAGTTGTAAATACGGTCACCTTAATGACCCTGGCAGATACCACGATTTGTTTAACAGATTCTGTTATACTCAGAACAAACAGTAACGCACTTCAATACAGTTGGAGCCCAAATGAAACACTCAATAACCCTATAATAGCGCAACCCCAAGCCAACCCTATAGATCCTGTTACCACTTATACTGTTATTGGCACCATTGGTAAATGTACCAGCCAGGACCAGGTTACTTTGAGAACCGTACCTTATCCAAACGCCCAAGTTGGGCCAGATACTACCATTTGTTTTGGTAACTCTGTGCAATTATCGGCAACTGGTGGAAGTTCTTACAGATGGTCGCCCGTTCGTTTTTTAAATGCGGCCAACATACCCAATCCCGTTTGTATAGCACCAAGGGCAAACACACAATATGTGGTGGAGGTAACAGATGTACTCGGATGTCCGAAACCTTCTTATGATACCATCATTGTAAATGTTGCACAAATTGTAGGAGATGCCGGCCCATCCGATACCAGTGTGGTGTTGGGTCAGCCATTACAGCTAACCGCTACAGGCAGCAACAACTACAGCTGGTTGCCCTCAACCTGGCTCAACAATCCTACGATTTTTAATCCGTTGTCATTACCTCAAGACAATATAGACTATGTAGTAAGGGTGAGCAATAACCAGGGTTGTTTTGATTTGGATACCATTCGAGTTAAAGTGTTCAAGATAGATCCAGACATTTTGGTTCCAACAGCTTTCAGCCCTAACAAAGATGGCAACAACGAAATTTTTAAACCCATACCCATCGGTATTCGATCTTTGGATTTCTTCAGGGTTTACAATAGATGGGGGCAACTGATTTACAGCACGGCTCAAATAGGAGCAGGTTGGGATGGCACTTATGGTGGAGCAGAACAGGGTCCAGGAACCTATGTTTGGTATGTATCTGGCACCAACTACTTGGGTAATAAAATTGAAAAGAAGGGTACAGTGATTCTTATTCGCTAAGAAAGCTACGTATTTGTAATAAATTACATTGTTTCAGGCTGCTAATAATTACCAATGAAAAAAATTATACTGCTGCTGTTCAGCATCTGTACCTGTTTTGCGAGCTTGGCTACACATACCAAAGGCGGCTGGATGTACTACGAGTATCTGGGACAAGGCATTCAAGACCCCACCAAATTGCGGTATAGGATTGGAATGAATTTTTACATCGATTGCCCCTCTAATATTATTGAACCCACTTATAACTTCTCTATCTTCCAAGGGGCTGCACCTTACAATTTTCTGATAGATGCACCGGTAAATTTGGGAACCACCATCATTCAACAAAACTGCAATAGCGTTAATTGTTATCCTTGTATCAGCATCATTCCTACTATTTGTTATAAGATACTGAATTACGAAACCATTGTAGAATTAACGCCTTCTCCTACAGGTTTTATTGTTGCAAAGCAGCGCTGCTGCAGAATAAACTTCATAAGTAATTTACTGCAGCCCTCCGATGCCATTGGGGCCACCCTCTTTATAAACATACCAGGCACTGTAACCGGAGTACCCAACTCATTCGACAATACCAGCCCAAATTATATTTTCAAAGACACTTCCATTGTTTGTGCGGAAAGCTTGTTCTCACTGAGTTTTGCAGCCACCGATGCAGATGGCGATTCGTTGCTTTATTCTTTTTGTGATGCCTTCACTGGAGGTATTCCCACCGATCCAAACCCGATAACAGCTTCTGCCCCACCTTTTACAACAGTATCTTACCAGGCCCCCTTTACCGGAAGCAGCCCATTGGGTGCAGCAGTAACGATCAACCCTCAAACGGGCATTATCAGTGGAATTGCCCCAGCAGCCGGAGAATATGTGGTAAGTATTTGTGTGGCAGAGTACCGCAATGGCATTCGGTTTGCCGAATCGCGTAAAGAACTTCATTTAATAATTACCCCCTGTATACCAGTAGCGGCTACTCTTGACCCCGATTTTTTGACTTGCGGTGATTTGAACCTTTCCTTTTTTAACCAGACTGATAACAGCTCTATTCAAAACTGGTATTGGCTTTTTGGCGATCCTGCTTCCGGTGCCAATGATTCCTCTTTGTTGCAAAACCCCAGCCATAGCTTTACGGCACCGGGAGTGTATACAATTAAATTGATAGTAAACAGAGGGTTACCATGTGTTGATTCAGCCACTCAAGTAGTGAGCGTATTCCCAGGATTTTTTCCAGGATTTGATATAATGGCCCCTTTTTGTGTAGGAAAACCCCTTCAATTTGATGATACCACCCGAACCAATTTTGGAACGGTGAGCCAATGGTTCTGGAGCTTCGGTGATCCAAATACCCTAGCCGATACCAGCCTACTTCAAAATCCAACATACACTTATACAAACGCTGGAACCTACACGGTAAAACTCATTTCAGCCAACAGCGTTGGTTGTAGAGATAGTGTAGAAACTCAGGTAACAGTTCATCCCAACCCTGTTCTTAACCTGATATCGCCAGATAGTACTTATTGCGCATTAGACAGTTTGGTATTATCTGCATCGGGTGTAGGTAATTTTAGCTGGACGCCCAATACCAATATATTGAATGCAGGCACTGCAAATCCCACCGTATTCCCTGCAGTTACCAGCACCTATGTGGTTACTTTAGAAAACATGGGTTGTACAAGTCGAGACTCTGTGAGGCTGAACCCCATCAATGATCTTACCAACAACATTACAGCCTTACCAACAAGTATTTGTGAAGGCGATACCCTTTTATTAACGGGTACCAGCAACAAGTCAAATGTAAGCTGGCAATGGAATCCTGTACTTCTGCTAGCCAGCCCCAACACACCCATTACTGCGGCATTTCCAACTGTGACATCTAATTTCACTTTACAAACCAAATGGGGCAATCATTGTGTTGCCACTGCCAACATCAATATTCCGGTTACGCAATTAGCCATACCGAATGCAGGGCCCGATGCAAACTTTTGTTTGGGTCAAACCCCTATTGCCCTCTCTGCCAGTGGTGGAACCAGTTATAGCTGGAGCCCTGCTGCCGGGCTCAGTAATACCAATACCGCTTCACCATTGGCTTCTCCTACCAGCACAACTACCTATGTAGTAAGCGTAGGCGTAAATGCATGTAGCCGCAGGAGAAATGACACCGTATTGGTTACTGTAAGAAACAAACCATTGGTAACAGTTACGAACGATACTTTGATTTGTGTTCCCGATACTTTACAAATCAACGCATCGGGGGTTGGAACCTTTTTGTGGACGCCCAACTATATGATCAACAATGTGAACATACAAAATCCATTGGTGAGTCCAGACGTATCTACTCGGTACAGATTAAGGCATACAGATATGTTCGGTTGCTTTACAGAAGATTCTCTTTTGGTAGATGTAAAAGCATTGGCTACCATTGATGCAGGACCCGACACAAGCATTTGCGTGGGTACAGGCTATACGTTGCGCACTACTGGAGATGCGGTTAGTTATACCTGGATTCCTGCCACTCATTTATCGGATCCGAACATCAAAAATCCATTCGCAAATCCACCCAGCACCATCACTTACACTGTGGTGGGTAATATTGGTAAATGCGAAGTACAATCGAATGTAACCATTGTGGTAGCTGCATCCCCTGCTGCGAATGCAGGACCTGACACCACACTTTGTTTTGGCTCCAGTGTTCAACTAATTGCATCTGGAGGAAGTCGTTATAGCTGGTCGCCAGGAACATTCTTAACCAATAGGAATATCGCTAACCCGATCGTTCAATCACCCACCACTACTATTCGGTACATCGTAACAGTTAGAGATACCCTTGGTTGTTCAAAAACGGTAAATGATACCATGATCGTAAGGGTTATACAGCCGATGCAAGTAAATGCTGGGCCTTCAGACACCAGCGTTGTAGATGGTGAAACCTTGCAATTATTAGGTACAGGTGCGGTGCAATATATGTGGAGTCCACCTACATGGCTCAACAACGCCAATATTGCCAACCCGGTAGCGATTCCTTTCGATAACATTACTTATTACCTAACTGGCCGCGATGATTTTGGTTGTGAAGGATTTGACAGCATTCGCGTAAGAATTTACACGGTAGACCCTGATATGTATGTACCAACTGCGTTTACCCCTAACGGTGATGGATTGAACGATTTGGCACGGCCTATTTTGCTGGGTATGAAATCGCTGAACTATTTTAGAATCTACAACCGCTTTGGAGAATTGGTATACGCCACTACTGAAATAGGCAAAGGCTGGAATGGCATCTTCAAAGGCAAACCACAAGACCCTGCCACCTTTGTTTGGATGGCAGAAGGCATTACATTTAACGGACAACGAAAAACAAAAAAAGGCTATGTGATTTTGATCCGATGAAGCATCTCATTCAACCGAATATTTATTTTCCATTTCTACTTTTAAAAATGCTGCACGAAATAGAAGTTGCTAATTTTATACAAATCATTTAGCATCGCTGAAACCAAAATATTATGATAAAAACAGTTTTTATTACCGGAGCTACTTCTGGCATTGGAGCCGCTGCCGCCCAAAAGTTTGCGACTCAAGGCTATTCCCTCATTATCACCGGCAGAAGATCAGATAGGCTGGAAACATTGGCCCAAAGGCTGCGCCAGCAATATCCGATTAAAATTCATACGCTTTGCTTTGATGTTCAAGATAGAACAGCTGTTTTTGAAGCCATCAACGGTTTGCCTGCAGAATGGCAACAAATTGATATACTCATCAACAATGCTGGTTTAGCCTTGGGCAAAGAACCTTTCGATGAAGCAAACCTCGATGACTGGGAAACGATGTTAAATACCAACGTGCACGGTTTGTTGTATGTAAGCAAAGCCCTGATGCCCCATTTGAAAAAATCAACAGGAGCTCACATCATCAATATTGGATCTACAGCAGGCAAAGAAGTGTACGAAAATGGCAATGTTTACTGCGCCAGTAAATCTGCTGTTGATGCCATCAGCAAAGCCATGAGAATCGACTTGTTAAAACACCGCATCAAGGTTACCGCCATTCACCCCGGTGCGGTAGAAACCGAGTTTTCTGAAGTGCGGTTTAAAGGCGACCTCCAAAAAGCAACCGCTACTTACCAGGGATTTAAGCCATTGGCTGCGGCCGATGTTGCAGATGCCATTTTTTATTGTACTGGTTTACCCCCACATGTATGCATCAACGATCTGGTAATGACTTGTACAAGCCAGGCCAATTCTTTTTATGTGAACAGGCAGTAACAGATACACGATACCACCGAATTATAACTGGTTGCATTAAGCTTACAAGGCAATAAACCAACCCGAAATTCGTTTTTTGTATGCGGGCACGATTTCTGATCAATATTGCCTGTGCTTACCGCAATGCTTACACAGACCTGTTAATGAACCAATGAAAAACCGCCTTGTTCCATTCATACTTATCTTTCTACTAATCAGTAGTATACATATTTCCTTTGCACAAAACGTGATTCGGCAGGTGCCTTGTAACAATGAATCAATCACTAAACAGGCGGATAGCATCAAACTCTCAATGGAGGCGCAAGGATTTGTTGTAGTGAAAGAAGCCAGTATGACCATGGAAAGTGCATTTGAAATGCCCGTAATCGTGCCACTTACAGAAGGTAGCTGGTATCAATTTGTGTTTATTGGCGATATCAGTTCAAAATTGTACGAGGTAAGAATGTTTGATTGGAATGAGCGACAAGTTATTTACCAAAAAAAAATGTGGGGCGAAGTAGACGGCAACATCATCAGCTACCACTACATTCCTAAATTTTCTGAATACCACATGATCAAACCTTTACAGGTAAATAAAAATAAAAAGAAGGAACTATGCGGTTATGTTATGCTCCTTAAAAAAGTAAACAAGTAGTAGTTTAGTTTTGTTATACAGAAAAGCCTGGCACAATTGCCGGGTTTTTACTTTTATACCGATTGGACAAACAAATAGTCCAATATCGGCTATCGCCTCATTGTACTATTAGTTTGATACCATGACATTTACTCCCGAAAGCATTCGGGATAAGATTTATAAAATATTGGCATGTTACATAAATCACATTGGTATTATTGCGCCAATGAAATTCTTACTTGTACACCTGCTCTGGTATTAGTAGTGGGTGCACTGGAAGAGATGTAAGGGATCACCTTGCGCTGATCGAAATACAGCTTCAAGTTTACTCTGTTATTGAGGAAATAATCTATGGTAGGTGTGATCATAATTTCTTTGCTACCACCGGTGGCAAAATTATTATCCTGATCTAACCTGCTGTTGGCGGTAACGTTGTCGCGTATGCGCATATCGAATCTGAAATTGATCTCATTGTCTAAAGTACCTTTGCCTTCTTTGTCTAAAAATTTGGGAAGCTTTAAACCTGCCAGCAACTTCATTCCTCTTTTACGATAACCAGCACCAATTACAAACTCTGTACTGCGTACCTCACTCAGCTGAAAATCGAATAAACTCAAACTCAATGTTCTGCTTTTTGAATATTCAAACTTAGCCTGCATCTGGTTGGTAAACATCATGTCAATTCCTGCCAATGGGCCAAATTGTTCTGTAATGGTAACATTCGGTACGAGGAAATAAGGAATGAAATTATTAGATACCGTATCAAGGAAAGAAGGATAACCTAATTGAGAAACATCCTGATAAAGGAGTGCAGATGTAAATCCATTCATGCCGAGGTTACCATTGTAACCATGACTTAAAGTTACGTTGGTAAATATTTTATTCAGTCCTTTTACCCTGCTTAAACCGTTGTAATCTAATCTCCAATTAGGTCTTGGTAAAATTGATTTGAATGGATTGGATCGTATGTTTCTGTTTTCTTGATTAATGAGCGAAACCTTTTCCGGATCCTGTCCTGTGTATGCAGCAATAAATGAAGGTATTAACACATCTACTGCGTATTTACCATAACCATAATAATAGCCACTGGGTAGTTGCCCACCGCCTGACTGAGAATATGGATTTTTTTCACCCATTCTTCTGGAAAGAATGGTTCGGTTTGCTTCAAATGTTTTGAATGTTCCAGACACTCTGTTGGGATCAAATTTTCCAAACAAGGTTTTGAAAGCGATGTACGATACATCAAAACCACCACCAGCATAAGGATTCAAATGTTGGAAACTTCTGTTCGTACCACCAGTTGTGTCAATAAAACGGAATGTTTCGCTGTAATTTTTGTTGTACGACTTGGTCATGTTCACTGTTATAATCAAATCTCTCAAAGGCTCTAACTGACCACTTAATGTAAGACGTTGGTTGAGGTTTTGTTGAAAGAGATAATTAAAATTCGTATCCTTTGTAATCAGCCCTTTCTCAGCCTTTCGGTTCATCCAACTGGTATCGGGCTGATAACCCATAATAAAATCAAAGCCAGGTGCCATGCTTTTAAAATTCTGTCCCACAAATTGTGTACTATCGGTGTATCCGGGTAATCTTGTGTAGGCATCTTCTGAAGCACTGATATTTACATTTTTGATGCTGGTTAATAATTTACCAAATACCCTAGCCCCAGTACCCAAATAGGGCACCGCTGATTTGTCTACAACTTTTCTTGTTTTCAAAACGCGTTTCCCACTTTTCAATGTAACACTATCCGTCACTTTGGTAATGCGGTTTTTCCACCTCTCCTTGTCTTCCGGATTGCTTGGAGCATCTAATTGTTTCAGCCACTTCGACTTCTGGTACAACCTCGTAAAATCGAGTTGCATGTTGGCTTCTTTTTGTTGCCCATTTTCTAACATGTTACCCAACTCTACTGCCAATCTACTTGCACCTATCCAACGATAACTCGCTTGGTATTTCAAGTTCGCGGTGGTCCAGTCTAACAAAGGCAGTTTGCTTGTAGGCAACGCGTAGGAAAGATTAATTGTTTGATTGAACAACGTATTTCTACCTCCTTTGAGGAAATTATCACGTACGGTGTCTTTTTTTGCGCTGGTATTAATTCTGCCAGCCGGCTCGTCAATTCTTGAATTATTGATGGCGATATAGTCCAAACTCAATGATCTTGTAAAATTCCAACGCATGATGTAATCGCGTTGAAACACAAAATACTTATCGTAGGTTTCCGGTATGGTGTATTTATCGGCACCTATACTTCTTGGTCGCACTGCGCCAAACTGGCGGCTCACATCTGCTCTGAATGAAAGTTGAGAAGGTAAATAATTAAAATTGAAATCCTTCACCAAATCAAACCATTTGTGCTTTGTTTTTTTGAACATTTTTTTGAAAGGTTCAATGTATTTTGGTTGTGGTGCATAGTTGTAACCCAATGCAGCTCTTTGACGGGTAACGTCATTGTATTCTATCAGGGGATTGTGACTTTTGGTTTTCACATAAGAGTAGTTCAGATCAATATTTTCGATGTCATATATCCTCGGTTGTTTACCGTTGGTTTTGTTCTTTTTAACGTTGGTGAAATTTAAGCGCGTGATGCTGGTGTAATCGACAGAGGCTTCTCTGATGGAATCTTTTTCACTTCTTCCCAATCCCACCAGTTTGTCTTTTAGCTTAATATCCAAATCGTAAGCGTCATACTCAGGTGTACTTACCGCCTGTGTATAACCAGCATCTACTGGAATTTGAATGCCCGCATTTTTGGGCAATAATTTCCCAAGATCCAATAATGCGTTTACATCAAACTGGAAAAAATCATCTCGATAACGATCGTTCACCCTTTGTTCTAAAGTGCCAAAACCTTGGGTGTGCATGTTCCCCGATAAAGAGACGGTACCCAAATCGCTGAGGGTTAAATCAACCCTGGCCAAAGCAGCGTATCCACCGTCTTCATCCAAAGAAGAAAGCCTTAATTCATTGGCCCACATTTCAGCACACACTGGCTCCTCTGCTTTTGTATTTTCTACACCAATCAAAATGCCTCTTATTTCACCCAGGTTCGGGTTACCAATAATAGAATAAGTATGCCCATTGGGTTGCAACTTTCTGTACACCTGTCCAAAGGGTGTGCTGCTTATGTTTCTGGCTTGCTTCAGCCTGGTTAAAACCAGCAGATCTAAATCCATGGAGTTCCTTGGATTCCACAAAGTATCATTGTATTCGTCGGTATTAGGGTTCATGGTTCCAGCTTCTAGTGGTGTTAATACCAAAGGAATTCTCACTTCATAATAATTGCTAACAAAATCGGTTCCTATTCTTACAACTGCAGTAAGATCGCCGTTGGCAATAGAATTTAGGGTTGCTTTTTGTGCACGCTCAGCGTGTAAGTACATTGATAATTTTCTGAACTGACGAAGATCTCTGTTGGCAAAAGTTTGTATCACCGCTTTTGCATCGCCTTGCGACAGATCGCACACCTGCAACTGCAAAGCTTGTTCATTCTGCAATAAGTTTACCCCATTGTTGCTAATGGTTTGCACCCTTTGAATTTCTCTGGGTGTACGATAAGGCAAAGGTACCCTACGATCATTCTCTTCAATGTTTACAGCGCCAACATTTAATGGAGCCGTAGAAGTAGGTTGATATAAACCCGAAGAATCTACCGCATATTGAAACTTACGCCAGATGTTTCTGGTCAATTGCAACGTACCAAAACGCATGGTTACACTGTCTTCAAAATCGGTGAGGAACATACGGATGAAACGAATAGATTTAAAATCGGGAATGTTGCCAATCTTTTGTGTGTATTCGCTGATGGGGATTCTGAACTGGTACCAGGTTTCGTTCCGCACAGTGCTGTTTGGAAGGTTGATAGGCACCAATTTTTTATCTACAATATAGTTGGTTCCTACCTGCATTTCTGCCGTACCAGATGGCTTGATATCTACAATGTATTGAAAATATTCTTCGGTTTCATTCAGCGTATTGTCCCTATTCAAATCCTCTGCATCCGGATACAATGTGGCAGCCGAACTAAATTCTCCACCGTCTGAAATAGGAGAGTTTCCTTGCGGACTATTGAAATTTTTATAGCGTTGAACGATGCCATCATTTTCAGTAAAGGCAGCATTTCTATAATGCGTATAGTTATCAGCAGAAGGATCGTTCAATGCATCCTGATAGGCTTTGCTACCCGTACCAAAATTGGTCGCCAGTTCTGCTAGGTATGCTGTGCGTTTGCTCACTTCAGCAGTATCCATCAAACCGTCAAAACCCACATCTTGAAACTGTCTGTCTTCCGGCACATTGCTAAACGCATTGGTTACTTGAATAGGATTTCTAGGAACAGAGCCCCAATTGTTTTGATCTAAGGGGGCGGGTGCATTGGGGGTTGGCAAGCCGTTTTCATAAAATCGCCTACCATCTTTCAACACATCTTCAGAAATATTTCCGAGGTTAAAGTAAAGTTTACCACCTGCAGAATTTCCAATATTTGGATTTTGCGGCGAATTGATGAAAGGATCCTGCATCCAGAATTCGATGAACTCAATATTGCTGGTTTCAAAATCTGTTTGGTCTAACCCACGCATCAAGCCACCCCAGTTGCTGCGAGGTGTACGGAGCTTGCCATTGGCGTTTACCTTTAAGGAGTTTGACAAATAATTATAGGGCCCTTTATCTGTAGGATAATAAGAAAGATCAAAAGTTACCAACTGGCTTTCTCCAAAGCCAGTGGTACGCTGCGGAAAAATTTCTTTTTGAAATACCTGTCTGTTTCTTGGATCACTCAACAACTCTGCGTTATCACCAATGGGGTTATTGTTGCCTTTGTATTGCTGCAAGGTTTGTTCAATTTGGTACCAGGCAATTTTTGCTCTTTGATAACCATAAGCCAAATTGTTGTTGAGTGCTGCTTCTGGAAAAAGTTCTTGTCCGTTCCTATTTGTAGCACCCAACGGTGTGCTGGCCAATGCCCAACTGATGGGAGGAAATCGAAGATCGATGCCAGATTTACTACCTTCAAAATCATCAATATAAACAAGTCCCGCACTACCCTTTCCTATTTGCGGTGAGTGCCCGGGTTTGAGGCCTGCAGCTTCTGCATATACATTGATGGTTGATGGTGCTGCTGCGGAATAAAAAGGTAGTTTATCTAATAATTTGGTGAGCCTCGGCATGTCTCTTCTGTAATTCACGTCAACCCCATACATCATGTTCCGAATAGGATCTTCATTGTAATTCACCTTGGTGAAGAAAGGCCTTTCGCTCAATCGCACGATGGTACCACCAAAAGAAAGCTGTGATTTGGCTGTATTTTTTGCCAAGTAATCGAGTCTTAAACCGAGGTAAGATCGTTGTTGTAAACCAAAGCTGGCGTTGTTTTCGAAGTTTACCTGCACAGGTAAGCCGGCATTTAAGATGGCTTGGTTGGTAATTTTAATGGTTCCCAAATCGTAGTTGATGTCATAATCTACCCCTTCCTGTAAATTTCTGCCCCCAGCCGTTACCGTTACCGAACCCTTTGGAATGTTGTAACCGATACTAATATCGGAAGATCCGGAGGTTTTGGCCGATCCTTTTAGTACAAACCGGTTAAGATTGGGAAACTGCTGGGCAATGGCTTTGATAGAATCATAAAGTGCATAAAACAAGGTATCCTCTACATTTGATGGAGGCGTGCTATAAATTTGTGCGGCCAGGTCTCTACCAAAAGGTTCAAGAACCGGGAATACGATTCTGCTGTATTGAGAGTATACTGTAAAATTTTCAATATAATCGAACACACCATCCGGTTGCGGATCTAATTGACCGTTCAGTCTGTCTAAATTAATCAACGATATAATGGGCGTTCCCTGGTTGATAGCTCCAAATGGAACATATCTTTTAGCTCCTAAACCTGGTTCCTGATATAGTACATCCAATTTAAAATCGGTAGGCGCCAATGTACCATATCCGATGGTATACACATTCTTCAACATTAAATCCCAGATGGGTAATGCAGGACGCTGAGAAGTAGCTTTCAACAATTTGAGAAACAATACCTTTTGAGTGGCGGTGGCTGTGTCTGGTGGAACATCCTGCGAAAATTCACCCACTTGTAGTATTCTTCCATTGTAAGTGTACTGATAAGCTACGGCCAATACTTCATCTGTTTGAAGCGGCTGGCTAAGCGATAAGGTACCAACTTGTCTGTTGAAAGTATATTGAGTAGAATCTAATTTTCGGGCAAATGTTTTTTCAAAATCCTGTACTGGCCTTAACTGCAGATTGCTGAGGTTGGTAAATGCTAATGCAGGGTTCCGCGGATCTGGCTGACTTAATACTTTTTGGTACAGATCGTTCGAAATATTCGAAGGTGCCGGAAAACTTGTAAGTACATTGATTACTGGGGATTGTTGAAAGGGTTCCACTTCACCGAGATCCATCAAACCCACCACATCACGCGTTTCGGTAGTAGCGCCATTGCGGTTGGTAACCCAAACTTCCATTCTAATGATTTGAACAGGGCTGGTAACTGCGGGGATGTTGCGCATCACTTTGTTATAGTTGTCTTTAAAGTATTGACCAACTAGGAAGTGACGGTTCTCTTCATATTCATCTGCCTTTATTTCAAAAGGCTGAGAAGCAACTCCACCTTGAAGATCTACACTTTGACGCTGCGATTCTTGATTGGCCAATACACTGGTAATAAATAATTTACCGAACTGAAGCTGTGTTTTGATACCAAACAATCGTTGAGCGCCAGGAATGAGTGAACTTCTGGAAGGGAAGTTAACGTCCCCTGCTTCAAACCTTTTTAGTATTTCATCATCCTTACCGGTATAATCAAGTTTCAACTGATTTTCGAGATCAAAGTTGGCGAGGGTATTGTAGTTGATTGGAAATTTGAGCTTGTCGCCAATGTTTGCATTCACATTCACCTGAGCGTTCATGATAAAGTCGAGGCCACCGTTTTTACGAGCCCGCTCTGGTAATGTTGGGTTATCTATCCGTTGCCCCTGGTAACCCGCAGAAAGATCGACGTTTCCTTGCGGACTAATTTCAATTTTTCCGTTTCCAAACAAACGGTTGAATAACCCATCTGTTAAAGACAATTTTGGTTTGGTAAACTTATTTCGGTTCAATAAACTGGTGGTATTGGCCCGTTGTCTAAAATATTCTTTTTCGGCTTCCTGGTTGCGCATCTGCCAGTATTCTTCAAAACTATAGGTAGTGGGTATGCGGTAGTAGCGGTTGCCAATTTTTTCATACACCGTGTAACGCCGGTTAATGGCATCATACACTACAGAATCGGTGATATTAGAAGGCGTTTTAAAATCGTAGGTATTTCTAAATCGGGCTCCAGATACGGCGTCGCCCCTTCTGTCTTGGATGGGATAAGGCAGCTTGCTATTGCCAGTTGCGGGTGCACTAGTATCTTGATATTCATTGAAAAAAATGAAATCAGAAGCGAAAGCCTGGCCAGTATAAAGTGATAGCAATAGAATGATTACACAGCACCTCATTACTGCATACAAACATTTTTTAATAAGCAACATCCAGTAAAATAATTAACGTAGCGTTTCTCTCAAATGGCTTTTAAGGCTTTTTTAATCAAATCTTCTAATACGGTTAAGGAGGGCTCTGCACGGATAATTTTTTGTATGGATGTTTCTGCCTGTGATTTAGAAATTCCCAGTGATATCAAGGCATTTAACGCATCCTGCTCTAAACTATTGTGAGCCGGCATTACCAAATCTGACCCACCGGCATGTTTTCCAACTTTGTCTTTTAGTTCAAGTACCAATCTTTCAGCAGTCTTTTTACCAATTCCCTTCACACTCTCTATCAATTTGAGGTTTCCAAGCAAAATGGCGTTTTTTACTTCATCGGCGCGTAAAGATGACAACATCATACGCGCAGTTGCTGCTCCAACCCCAGAAACACTGATCAGTAACTGAAACATTTCCTTTTCGGAAAGATCGCTGAAACCAAAAAGTACCTGTGCATCTTCTTTTATCTGCAAGTGCGTATAAAGTCTCCCAGTCTCCATTCGTTGAATGGCACTGAATGTATTTAAGCTAATATGTACCTCATACCCAACTCCATTTACATCTAAGTAAACCGTTGCGGGGGATTTATAAGTAAATTTTCCTTCCAAATAAGCGTACATAATCGAACTCTAACTAAGTAGCGAAAATAAGGATATTTTGCCATCAGAAGCGGTTTAAAAATCATTAATGCGATTTCGCCTTATTTTTACAAATTAAAACAACAAGTATATACTTAAACATTAAATTAAGCACATGCAAAAAGTTACAGCCGCCATTACAGCTGTTGGTGGATATGTTCCTGAATTCCGAATGACCAATAAGATTCTAGAAACACTTGTAGATACCAATGATGAGTGGATAAAAAGCAGAACTGGTATTGAAGAACGACGCATTTTGAAAGGAGAAGGACTCGGTAGCAGTGATATGGGCGCCGAAGCAGTAAAAGAATTGTTGACCAAACGAGGTATTGACCCCGCAGAAATTGATTGCGTAGTATGCGCTACCGTAACGCCAGACATGGTTTTTCCTGCCACCGCCAACCTTATTTGCGACAAAACGGGTATGGTGAACGCATTTAGCTTCGACTTAAGTGCAGCCTGCTCTGGATTCTTATTTGCATTAACTACCGGGGCGGCCTATATTGAAAGTGGCCGTTACAAAAAAGTAGTGATAGTAGGTGTTGATAAAATGAGTGCCATTATTGATTATTCCGATCGTACTACCTGTATCATTTTTGGCGATGGTGGTGGCGCTGTGTTGCTGGAAGCCAACGAAGAAGGCAACGGCGTACTCGACAGCATTTTGAAAAGCGATGGAAGCGGCGCCAAGTACCTGCACATGAAAGCAGGTGGTTCTGTAAAACCAGCAACTATTGAAACCGTTACCAATAAAGAACATTTTGTGTATCAGGAAGGTCAACCGGTATTCAAATTTGCAGTGAAAGGCATGGCAGATGTGAGTTATGAACTGATGGAAAGAAACCAGCTCACTGCCGATGACATTGCATGGCTGGTGCCTCACCAGGCTAACCTCAGGATCATTGATGCAACTGCCAGCAGAATGAACCTGCCCAAAGAAAAAGTAATGATCAATATTCAGAAATACGGTAACACTACCGCAGGTACACTTCCACTTTGCCTTTGGGAGTGGGAAAATCGGTTGAAAAAAGGCGACAATATTATTTTGGCATCATTTGGTGGTGGATTTACCTGGGGTGCTACCTTAATTAAGTGGGCTTACGATTCAAAATAAAGCTGAAATGGGGTGCTCTTGAAAGCAAATGAACATTCAAACACAATCCATATTATGATTCAGTCTTTATCAATGCCTGATTGTTTTTAATTAGTATTATGCAAAAAGCGATTACTTTTTTTGGGATATTCTTACTGCTTGCTGTGAATGCTGAAGCACAACTGAACCGTTACATTGTTCGGTTTACAGACAAAGCACAGAATTCCTTTTCTATAAATCAACCCTGGCATTACCTTAGTGCAAGATCTTTGCAGAGAAGAGAACGATACAACATTGCCGTTGATAGCAGCGATTTACCGATCACACAACGTTACATTGATAGCATCATGGCGGCTGGTTCCGTTACATTTCTCAATGCCTCTAAATGGTTGAATCAGATAGCCATTTTTACCACAGATGCGGCAGCAATCGCGAAAATAAACAGCTTCTCTTTTGTAAAGCAGAATACAGCAGTAGCACCCCGTTATGTAAATCAACAAGCAGCAAGAGAAAAATTTGAAACGTCAGAAACGCCTATCCCAACCAATTTTGCAGCGCCGGCTACCGGATCGGAAAGCCTAACAGCTGCATTCAATTATGGCTGGAGCAATGGACAGGTAAAAATTCATAAAGGTGATTTTTTACACAACTTGGGCTTCCAAGGCCAGGGAATGCAGATGGCCATACTCGATGGAGGGTTTACCAATTACCTAACACTGCCTACTTTTGACAGCGTTAGAACCAACAATCAAATTTTAGGCACTTGGGATTTTGTATTGAATGCAAGCAATGTAAATGGTTTTAATTCTCATGGTACCCATTGCTTAAGTACCATTGCCGCTCACATGCCGGCTACATTTGTGGGTACGGCACCCAAAACTTCGTTTTATTTATTTAGAACAGAAAATGTTGCAACAGAATACCCAATCGAAGAGCAAAACCTTGCTGCTGCTTTAGAGCGGGCCGATAGTGCCGGCGTAGACATGGCGAGTATGTCACTGGGTTATTACGATTTTCAAGAGCCTTCGTTGAATTATACGTATGTAGATATGGATGGCAATACTACCATCAGCGCACGTGCCTCCGATTATGCAGCAGCCAAAGGAATGTTGATAATAGCCGCCAATGGCAATGAAGGAAATGGTCCGTGGAAATATTTGATATCGCCAGCCGATGCAGACAGTGTTTTAGCCGTGGGAGCTGTAGATACTTTGGGAAATGTGGCCTCATTTAGCAGCTACGGACCCAGTTATGATGGCCAAATAAAACCGGGTGTTGCTGGGGTTGGATTAAACGCGGTGATTGCGAATGCCTCTACAGGTCAACCAGCATACAACAGCGGAACCAGTTTTGCTTGCCCAAATATAGCAGGCTTATCAGCTTGTCTGTGGCAAGCATTTCCAGAGTCGAATAACATGGGTATCATCAGTGCTTTACAAGAATCTGGTACAAGGGCCAGTAATCCGAATGACAGAATTGGATATGGCATACCCGACATGAAAAAAGCTTTTGTTTTGTTGATCAAACGTTTTTACCAACAAAGCATACAACAGGCTGGCTGTAATACCTTGATCAAATTTGGTGTTAAAAACAGTGATGCGATGAGCTTTGAAATTCAACGTAAATTGTCGGCAGAACCAGATTTTATCACTATACACACTTTGAATGGTACAGGCCGTTTTTCTTTAGACACGTTTCAATATGCTGATGACCTTAGCGCTGTGCTGGTTCCAGATAATATTAGCTACCGCATTAAAATGAAGATTGATACGGATACGAGTTTTTATTTTAACACGGTGAATATTTCTCACGTCAATGCTTGTGCCACCTATACTTTTAATGGAAATGGAAATTACAACGACCCCGGAAATTGGGGAGGGGGATTGATGCCACCCACTACCTTGCCTGCAGGAAGCAGCATTGTAATTAACCCGGCAGGAACGGGAGAATGTGTGCTCAATATAGCCCAACAAATTGAGGCAGGAGCAATGTTTACAGTTATGCCTGGCAAACGATTATTAATACTGGGGCACCTGAATCTCCTTTAATAAATATGGCTATGGTTGTTTTTGCAAGATGGCCACAAACATGGTATCTGCTCGGTTTTCATAACCTTTGATGTAGACGGTTTCTAATACCTGCATGTTGGTTTGTTTGGATAACTGATGTACTACTGATTCATTTTCTTTTTCAAATACCGAACAGGTAATGTAAAAAAACAAGCCAGTTGGCTTTACCGCTGCAGAAGCATTTGTAGCAATTTTTAATTGTTTGGAAACAAAATCATCGACCGTTTTTTCATCAAAAAAAGCTAGTTGCTCAGGCGTTCGGCTCCATGTTCCACTGCCGGTGCAAGGAGCATCGCAAATCACCACATCAAACACTGGTTCCACTTCCCGAGAAGGTCCTTCTTTTAAATCGGCTACAAATGTTTTGTACAAAGCAATGCCTGCATCTTGCAGTCGTTGTTGAAGATTGTGTAAAATATTTTTTCGTATATCCGAAACCGTTAGTTGAATGTTTTTGTTCATTAAATCATAGAGTAATAAACTTTTTCCACCACTGGCTGCACAGCAGTCCCAAACTTTGAGTGATTTGGATGTTGCTGTTAGCCAGCCCTTTTCAATGGCTGCATCCAATACATTTTGTGAACTTGCATCCTGTATTACAAAGTCGCGATTAGGTTTCAATAATTCCGGTAATGACGTACTATTTTCTATGGCAAGTTTGTTGGCAGAAAGGGCCTCAAAAGCAATGTTTGTTTCCTGAAGTGCAGCCAACACTTTGTTTTGTTTGCCGGGACGAATACGGATATACAGCAAGGGTTGATGTAAAAAAGAAAGTGAAAATGCTTCCGCTTCTATGGCAGTACTTAACAGCCTATTAAATGGAAAAAGAGCGGCAGTTTCTAACCCTAAGTAGACCAGTTTCTCTTTTGCATGAAGGGTTATATGTTCGTTTAACAACGGAGCCTGTTCCAATAGAAATGAACTGCTGTTTTGCTCGCATAAAAAACATGCGGTGATGATGGCCTCACTCATCGGCAACGCCTTTAACAGGTGTCGTGTTCTAAAATAATAGTAACATAATGCACTAATTTTTTTTCGGTCTTTGGAACCGAATTTTTTATGCTGAGAAAAATATTGTTTTATAAAATGAACGAATGGTTCTCCGGGTTTGTACTGTTGAAGAATGACAATGCTAGATTGTAGATGCGAATAGTGGTGACTCATGTAAGGACAAAGCTAAGAAAGAAAAAATTGCAGATGGGAGATCAACCTATCTGCTTTAACAGCATTTAAGCAATGTATCATTAAGGGTTGGCAAAGGCATCAATACTTTTCTTCATCCAAAAAGTATTTAAAACAATACAGACCGATGTTTTCGCATCGATCTGTTGTATAAAAATATATCCTTTTTAAGGAAGAAAGTTCTTGTTTGTTTACAGTTCCAATAAAGCATTCACCGGATCTTTTCCGAATAACATCAATGCCGGATTTTCTAACAATTGTTTTACCCGAACCAAGAAGCCAACCGATTCTTTTCCATCGATGATGCGGTGATCGTAACTCAGTGCAACGTACATCATTGGTTTTATAACCACTTGGCCATTTACTGCCATGGGACGCTCTACAATGTTGTGCATTCCTAAAATAGCACTTTGAGGAATGTTGATGATGGGTGTACTCATCATGCTTCCGAAAATACCCCCGTTGGTAATGGTGAATGTTCCACCGGTCATTTCTTCGATGGTCAATTTGTTGTTTTTAGCCTTGGTAGCCAATTCTACTACTACCGCTTCAATGCCCGCCATACTCAAACTTTCTGCATTTCTAATTACAGGCACCACCAAGCCTTTGGGCGCACTTACTGCAATAGAGACGTCGCAATAATCATGATAAATAATATTTTCCCCATCAATGTATGCATTTACAGATGGAAACTCCTGTAAAGCATAACAACATGCTTTGGTAAAGAAGCTCATGAAGCCGAGGTTTACCCCATGTACTTCTTTGAATTTGTCTTTGAATTTTTTGCGTACTTCCATGATGGGCCCCATGTCTACCTCATTAAATGTGGTGAGCATGGCGGTGGTATTTTTGGCTTCCACCAAACGGCGACTGATGGTTTTGCGGAGGTTGCTCATTTTTTCTGGTCGATCCTCACGGCTATTCGCTGGCTTTTCGGGGTTACGTCCAGGGTTGTTGAGCGCAGCCAGTACATCTTGTTTGTATATTCTACCATTGCTACCGCTGGGTTTGATATCATTGGTAGACACTTTTTTATCGGCAATAATGGCGGCCGCTACTGGGGTAGCTTTAACCTCAGCCAATTCAGCAACTGGGGCCGGAGCTGCAGTTGGAGGGACTTCATTTTTTGTTGCAGTGGCTTCTGGTGCGGCTTCCGGTTTGGGAGCATCGGTGTCGATGCTGCCTACTGTATCGCCAATGGCAAGGGTATCGCCTTCTTTGGCCAGTTGTTTTACAGCACCTGCTTGTTCTGCATTGATTTCAAAAGTAGCTTTTTCACTTTCCAGCTCTGCTATTACTTCGTCTCTATCTGCCCATTCTCCATCTTTTTTCAGCCATTTAACCAGGGTAACTTCGTTGATACTTTCGCCTACAGTAGGAACTTTTATGTCTAATGCCATTGAAGGGTTATTTTTTGCGAATTTCGGTTAAAATTGCCTTTTATAAAATATTTATTGTAGTTATGAGAAAAATAACCCTTTTGTGGTATACTCGTGGTATACTTATTGTATAAAAAAAGCATATTTTTATGTTTGGAATTTATTCTCAATCCTCACAAATGCCGTTTAATAACTGAAAACTATCCTACAATAAGCTTTTATAAAAAGAAGTTGTTTCCGAGTTATTTTTACACTACAGATAAATCAACCCATTTATGTTAGTCAAAAAAATGTCGATCGCCCTTGCCAGTCTCCTTTTATTGACCATGGCGGCGCAAGCACAGCTTACCATTCAATCGGGTGCTACTTTTACCATGCAAACCGGCTCGCAGGTTTCGGTTCAGGGGAGTGTAGACAATGCCGGCGCGCTCAACAATGATGGAAGTTTAAGGGTACAAGGCAACTTCAGTAATAGTGGAACTTATGCTGGTGCTGGTACAACTGGAGTACTAGAAATGTACGGAACAGGTAATTCCGATATTAATGCTGGAAGTTCTACCATCGCCAACTTATTGATTAATAAAGCAGGTGTTACAGACTTGGTTAGACTCAGATCATCTGCAAAAGTAAGCACCGCTTTCACATTAACGAATGGTGTATTTTCTACAGACCCAATCAATAATCCTTCTTTTGTATTGAGTTCTCCAGTAACGGCAAATTATACTTTTGCAGCAGGAAAGGAAATCATTGGATCAGTTCGTCGCACCAGTTGGACGGCGGGTGCAGTCAGGGTTTTCAATGCGCCCAACATGCAAGTTACCACCAACAGCGGAACCGCTCCTACACAGGTAACCGTAACCATGATACCTCAAACAGGTAGTGGTGATCCAACACAAACCGAAAGAGAAGTAAAAAGAAAATTCAATTTTGCCCAAACAGGTGGATCTGGATTTACTGCTGACATTCGTTATCCCTATCTGTCATCAGAACTTAATACAAACACCGAGGCCAATTTGGTTCCTTGGAGATTAACAACTGGAGAATGGAATGCTCGTTTAACGCCCATCGCTCGTGATGTTGCCAATGATTATGTAAGTACTACGGGCATTCCAGCGGTTGAACTTACAGACGAATGGAAATTAGCAGATCCGAATTATACGATGAACGTAACGGCGTTTTTGAGAGGTGCTTGGAATAATCCAACTGGATTGATGAGAACTGTTTTGAACAGCAACAGCCTTTTACCACTTTCTCATCCATATACAGGAGCCCCTTATAATGCTCCTGCTGAATCTGTAGCTTCTATACCTAACGCCAATATTGTAGACTGGGTTTTAGTTGAATTAAGAAAACCAACAAGTGGCTTACCAGAAAATGCGATCCCATCAACTTTGATTGGTAGAAGAGCGGCTTTTCTACTTAACAATGGAACAGTTGTTGATTTAGACGGAGTTACTCCAATATCTGTTCCTATTTCCAAACAAGGGACTGGAAACTTCATCGTAATAAGACATAGAAATCACCTTGCTGCAATGAGTGTAGCGAGAGCATCCAATGAAACTGGTGATTTTACAAACAATTTTTCAGTATTAGCAAATGTCTATCAGAAACCAACAGCGAACTCTTTTGCTGTGCTTCTTCTTTCAACAACTGGAGCAGGTAGCAGTTTATATGGTTTTTGGCAAGGTGATGCTAATAACAATGGTAATGTAACTTCTGCGGATATAAGCTTAATAAATTCTGCAATCGCAGGATCTTCGCTAGGAAATACAAATATCTACAGCAACAGAGATGTAAACCTTGATAGAAATGTTACTAGTGCAGACTTAAGCCTTACTAATTTTTCAACATCAAATTTGGCACAAACTAGTTCTTCTAGATCAACTAATAATAACAACCCACAGAACAATAGCAATCAACCAATCAATAATATTAAACCAGTTGCATCTCATGTTCCAGATGAAATAACAAACAACAATTAATTTTCATCTATTAATTTTCCTAAAATGAAAAGAATTTTTATCCTTTCTTTCCTAATTTTTTCCGCGTGGAGTAATGTTAATTCGCAGACTGTTTCCGCTAGAACAGTTCAAAGCAGCTATTCATCTGTAGATCCTGATGGTGCTGGCCCAGCTACGGGGTCGGTTACTTTCACAGTGGAATTGATTTCTACACAAGCTTTCCTTGCAGATGGTATGGGTTTTGCTATTGCGTTTCAAACAAGTAATTTAATGGCACCTTCAGTACCAATACCCGTTGTAAGGCGCGGCCCATTGGCAACTGCAGTAAATTGGACCACCAATGTGGATTTGCCAACTGGAAATAATATAAATGGCGGCCCTCTTGTATATGGTGGTCAACCCTTTAATAGAAGATCAGTTTTTACGTTTACACAATCTTCTGCGAACCCAAACTGTAATATACCAACAACATGGACTCCGTTTATGGAAATAACTTATTGGACCCTTGGTTCCAGCTTTCCACAAGGGGGTTATATCACTATTGAGCCTGGAACTACTGTTCCTTTAAATTCTTTATCCACTGACGGTGGATCAACAGAATATGAATACTTATCGCCTTTCCTAAATGCACCTACCCCTTTAGGCAGCGCCCTCCCAGTTCAATTCACGAAATTTGAAACCAAGTGTACCAATACTGGTACATTGATCTCATGGGCTACTGCACAAGAATTCAACAGCAGCAGTTTTGAAATTGAAAGAAGCACCAACGGTAGCAATTGGGTAAATGTAGGAAGCATCGGAGCAGCCGGAAACAGTGCCTCTGAAAAAGCTTACCAACAGGTAGATCTAAATGGCGGTAACGCTTTCTATAGAATCAAACAAGTTGATAAAGACGGCAGTTTCGTTTACACTGCCATCGAAAGAGCCAATTGTGCAGTGAAAACTATTACGACGCTTATATATCCAGTACCAGCAACAGACGTGCTGAATATTGTCATCAAATCGGATCGTGCTATAAGAACACAATTACAGGTGTTCGACATTCATGGTAAACTGGTTAAAACACAGGATGCCAACGTTCAAAATGGCAACAACAATTTCAGAATCAACTTAAGCGGTTTGGCTGCAGGCGACTACATTATCCGCAGCAATGACGCAACGCTTGAATTGAATAAGGTATTTACCATCGCTAGATAATTCATTTCAAATAAAATATTATAGCCCTGCCTTTTTGAGGCAGGGTTTTTTTTGTAACACAGTTTCCTTGTAATTCTTCCAAAGTTTTCTTTGCAAAAAAAGACCCGCATCGCTGCAGGTCATTTTATTTTTAGAAGTTGAAATTTGTTTAAGCGCCCAGATAACCTCTAAGCAGTTTACACCTAGATGTAGTACGCAACTTGGTAATGGCTTTGTCTTTAATTTGACGAACCCTTTCACGGGTTAAACTAAACCGCTCTCCAATGTCTTCTAAACTCAATGGATGATCGATCCCTAAACCGAAAAAATATCGAATCACTTCTTTTTGCCTGTCTGTGAGTGTACTCAACGATCTTTCAATTTCTGTATGAAGCGATGCCTTCACTGCAAGCGCATCGTCTGTACCCAATGCATCTTTGTTAAACATTACATCCATCAGTGTGATGCTGCCTTCTCCTTCACTCATCGGTTGATCCATGCTAACATGCCTTGCAGCCATGCCAAGCGTAGCGGATACTTCTTCCACATCAATATCCAGCAATTGTGCCAACTCCTCAGGGGTAGGTTCTCTTTCGAACTCCTGTTCCAATTGCGAGTAGGCCCGGCTGATCCTGTTGGTTAATCCAACCTTATTCAATGGCAACCTTACAATACGGGATTGCTCTGCCAAAGCCTGCAAAATACTTTGACGGATCCACCAAACGGCATAAGAAATAAATTTAAATCCACGGGTTTCATCAAAGCGCTGGGCAGCTTTTATCAAACCTAGATTACCTTCATTTATCAAATCGGGTAAGGTAAGCCCCTGGTTTTGGTACTGCTTGGCCACAGATACTACAAATCGTAAATTTGCCTTGGTTAATTTTTCGAGCGCCTTGCTATCGCCTTTTCTAATTAAACTGGCTAGTTTCACTTCTTCTTCCGGAGAAATTAATTCTACCTTCCCAATCTCCTGCAGGTACTTCTCTAAACTCTGGCTTTCCCTGTTGGTGATCGACTTTGTTATTTTCAGCTGACGCATACTCATAAGCAAATGTTTTAGTGGTTAAAAAGGGTAAAAACAAACAACAAAATTTAAACTGTTTATATTTTGTTAATAGTTAACGTAATTTAAACCTTTTATCTTATGTTTCAAAAAAATATAATTCGAAAATTCAATCTGTCTAACCAAATGCAGCCTTAATTGCTTTAATTCAAATCTTTTAAAAATAGTAGGTAAAATATTTTGCTAGGTCGATTATTTTCCTATTATTGCAGCACGGTAACTATTTGCCCCCAATTACATAATGAGTAAGAAAATTTTATATACCCTAGAATATCCTGTGAGGTGCTCTCCCGGTATTTTGTTCGAATTTTTGAGTACACCCGCTGGATTACAGGAGTGGTTTGCAGATAAAGTAGATGAAAGAGACGATGTGTTTACATTTGGATGGAATGGCACTGAAGAAAAAGCAGATTTGTTAGAAATGGAAGAAGCCAAATTCATTCGCTTTCATTGGATCCTTGCGCCTAAAGAAGAATACTTTGAATTTTCTATCGAGAAGTCGGAGGTCACCAATCAAACGATCCTGATCATTAAAGATTTTGCAGAGAAAAAAGACATCAAAGATCAAAGCCAGTTGTGGGAATATCAGGTAAAAGACCTGTTTCACAGGATTGGAAACTAAGGGATAGGTCTCATTAAATCAGACATCAACCTGTAACCCTCTTCAAAAAGTTGGTTCATATTATTCCATTGCGCAAGGGGATACCTGAGCGCAATTTTTATATGTGGTAATTGATGAAAATGTTCCATCAAGCTTGCCTGGGTAAAGCTTACAAGGGGCATATAATTGTCTTCCTCAAAATGATGCTCCCACTCGTTTTCATTTACACCAATGTAAAATGCAGTTTCCCGATTCACCATTGCATTGGCAACAATTCGATCTATAAAAAGCATTTTGTACTGCCCTGTTAGTTGAAGTGTTATACTAAAAGCATCGCCCCAGCAAAACAATGTTCGTATGGCCCACCGATCGGCTTTTTTAAAAATGGCCGGATAGTCCATCACTACATAAGGCAGTTGACGATACTGTTCGCCCTTGCTAATTTTAGGAAGACTGTCGTATGAAACATACTTCCTCCAAATAGTGCCAAACGAAGCTTGGATGTGGGGAACCTGCTGTTCAAACAAACAAAACACCTGTTGAATGATACGATGTTTCGTTAAAATAAATTCCCTATCGGCCACAATGGCCAGTTCACGGTGGGAAAGCATTATTTTTGTATGGTTGCTCATACTGAAAAGGTAAGTCATTCATAAATAATTGCAGCACACCCGGTGATATGATTAAAAAATTAGACAAACTTATTTTAAAAGCATTTCTGGGGCCATTTATTGCCACATTCTTTATTGCATTTTTTGTGTTGATGATGCAAATTCTCTGGAAGTATGTGGATGATTTGGTGGGCAAGGGGCTCGACTTTGTAACCATTGGTCAATTTTTATGGTATGCCAGTGCTTCCTTGATCACGCTGGCACTCCCCATAGCTATATTGATTTCCTCCATCATGACATTTGGAAATTTGGGCGAAAGCTTCGAATTGGTGGCCATAAAATCGGCTGGTATTTCGTTGTTGAGATTCATGCGCCCTTTGATGTTCTTCACGATTTTTCTCTGTGGCGTTTCGTTTTTGTTTGCCAACTACATAGTGCCCTATGCAAATCTTAGATTCAAAACACTCTACTCCGATATTTTTTTTAAAAAACCTGCTTTCGATTTAAAGGAGGGCGTATTTTTTACCTACATCCCCAATTACGCCATCAGGGTGGCCAACAAAGATGATGACGGTAAAACCATTAGAAATGTATTGATCTACGACCAAACCAATTCACTGCAAGACAATACCATTGTAGCCGAGAAGGGACTGATGCAAATTTCTGCAGACAAAAATTTTTTAGAGTTTAATCTCGAAAATGGTTATCGCTACCAAGAGCGGGGTAACATCAACGATAGCACTACAGAATACATTCGCCTTGGCTTTAAGGAATTTAAAAAGTTGTTCGATGTAAGTTCTCTGCAAATGAGTACTACCAACGACAGTACTTTTAAGAACAGTCATCAAATGTTGAGTGCACGGCAGCTTTCAAAAAATATTGATAGCCTAAGAATTGTAGATGACAGTATCAATAAAAAAATGGCGGAAAACCTAGTCCGATATTCTCATTTTACAAAAATACCCGATAGCACTTGGGCAAAATCTACACAAGCACCAATTATTAAGAACAAAATACAAACAGATTTTATTCCGGATAGTGCCCAGCAGTATGTGTACGACCGCAGCTTTGCTGTTTCCGATGACATGAAAAATTTAATTCAATTTAGTGGTTACAATGTGGCGGACCGGGAAAAAAATATGCGGCTGCATCAGTTAGAATGGCATCGAAAATTTTCCTTTTCAGCGGCTTGCTTGGTCCTTTTTTTTATTGGAGCCCCATTGGGTTCAATCATCAGAAAAGGTGGCCTGGGCATGCCCCTCGTGGTGGCCATTGTCTTCTTCCTTATTTTTCATTTATTGGGAATGTTTGGAGAAAAGTTTGTGAAAGAAAACATCCTATCGCCTTTCATGGGTATGTGGTTGGCCGTGATGACCCTGATTCCTGTAGGAATATTCTTTACCTATAAGGCCATGCACGATTCTCAATTGTTTAACAAAGAATTTTACCAACGTAGTTTTAAAAAATTGAAAGAATTGGTTTCAGGATTTCAAAATAATCGTTCACCTAAAACATCGAAGACATGAATAACAACAGCAGAAGAAAATTCATAAAAAATACTGCACTTGGTACAGTGGCCATCAGCATTGGCTCGTCTGCACTGGGCTCCTTCCTTCCAGATAGCAACAACAATATACCAGCACAAAAAAAACCTTTTAATACCGGGTTGCTTCAACTTCCTCTTCCGTATGCTTACGATGCTTTAGAAGACATTATTGATGCCAAAACGATGGAGATTCATTACAGCAAACATGCGGCATCTTACAGCAAATTGCTGATAGAAGCAGTAAAAGAAGCTGGTTTGGCAGAAAGTGTAACTACTGAATCTATTCTTGAAAAAATTTCTACCTACCCTACCAAAATGCGCAACAATGCTGGCGGCCATTACAACCATGAAATGTTTTGGCAGTCTATGCGACCAAAAACAGCCAATAACCAACCCTCTGGTAAGTTGGCAGCAGCCATCAACAGCAGTTTTGGAAGCTTTAATGATTTTAAATCGAAGTTTGCAGATGCTGGTACAAAAAGATTTGGTAGTGGATGGGCCTGGCTTTGTGTGGATGGTAATAAAAAACTAGTCATCAGCAGTACGCCTAACCAAGACAATCCCCTGATGGACCTCAGTGAAACCAAGGGTTTTCCAGTTTTGGGACTGGATGTTTGGGAGCACGCCTACTACTTAAAATACCAAAACAAAAGAGCAGATTACATCAACAATTGGTGGGGATTGGTTAACTGGGATTACATTGCAAAACGATATGAATCTGCCATTTGAGGTGGTTAGTGAAGTGTAATACCAATGTGATTTATGTAATATGCCAATATTTTATAAATCTTATCCCGAATGCTTTCGGGAGTAAATCCGATGGTATCAAAAGACAAACTTTACCACTTGTATAAATAGACTCAGCCTTTGAATGGTAACATCCAAAAAAAAGAAGTTGGAAGAAACCACACAAAGGCTGATGAATTGACAAGCAATCGTACTGTAAAAGTAGTGCGCATTAGTGGATTTTAGTAAAAGAATTCTACAAATATTTCATAAAAATCAGCGGGGTTACATAAGCAACTTTGCAGGGAAAAATCATTTATATTCGTAGCCCATAAATTATGGGTTTCATTAGAAAAAATACAACATTATGCAGGTTTGGAAAGAATACCAGGAGCAACACAAAGACCGATTTTTAAACGAACTGCTCGATCTGTTGCGCATACCAAGTGTGAGCGCAAAATCGGAGCACAAAGAAGATATGATCAAATGTGCCGAAGCCATCAAGGAAAGATTATTGGAAGCAGGTGCCGATACCGTAACCATTTACCCTACCGAAGGTCACCCAATTGTATATGGAGAAAAAATAATAGACCCTTCAAAACCCACCGTATTGGTATATGGCCACTACGATGTGCAACCAGCTGAGCCATTGGAATTGTGGAAGAGTGGCCCCTTTGATCCAGTGATCATAGATGGTAAAATTTTTGCCCGCGGCAGTTGCGACGATAAGGGGCAGGTGTACATGCACGTAAAGGCATTAGAAACATTGGTAAAAACCAACACGCTTACCAACAACATCAAATTTTGCATTGAAGGTGAAGAAGAAGTGGGCTCTCCTAATCTTGGAAAATTTGTACAAGCCAATAAACAATTGTTACAAGCTGATTGCGTTTTAATCAGTGATACTGCCATGATTAGCTTAGACACACCTAGCATTGACATTGGTGTACGTGGCTTAAGCTACATTGAAGTAGAAGTGACCGGCCCCAACAGAGATTTGCACAGCGGTGTGTATGGTGGAGCCGTGGCCAACCCCATTACTATACTTGCTAAGATGATTGCATCTATGCACGATGAAAACAACCACATTACCATACCGGGTTTTTATGATGATATAGTAGAATCTACCCAAGAAGAAAGAGCATTGATGGCCAAAGCACCGCATGATGAGCAAGCTTACAAAGACGATTTGGGTGTAGAAGCATTGTGGGGTGAAAAAGGGTACAGCACCAATGAAAGAACGGGCATACGCCCCACTTTAGAAGTCAATGGCATTTGGGGTGGTTATACGGGTGAAGGCGCAAAAACGGTTTTACCTTCTAAGGCATTTGCAAAAATATCTGCACGCTTGGTACCGAACCAGAGCTCCGAAAAAATTACTGAGAAATTGATACAGCACTTGCAACAAATTGCGCCTCCTTATGTAAAAGTAAAAGCTGCCTTGCACCATGGCGGAGAGCCTTACATGACGCCTATCAGCAGTGTGGCATACCAGGCAGCATCAAAAGCAATGGAAACTACTTTTGGAAAAACGCCTGTACCAGTTCGAGGCGGCGGCAGTATTCCTATTTGTGCTTTGTTTGAAAAAGAACTGGGTATTAAGATTGTGTTTTTAGGTTTTGGATTGGACAGCGACAATTTGCACAGTCCAAACGAAAAATACAATGTGGCCAACTATTACAAGGGCATAGAAACCATCCCTTATTTTCATCAATACTTTACTGAATTGCAGTTGGCGGCTCAATAAATAGTTTATTTTATAAAAAAGGGGCGCAAATTTTTAAATTGATTTTAGATTATTGCTAATAATGGCTATTTTTGCCGCCCGTTTGCCGGGGTAGCTCAGCTGGTTAGAGCATCGGATTCATAACCCGAAGGTCGGCAGTTCAAGTCTGCTCTCCGGTACATTTGAAACCTCCTTTTTAGGGAGGTTTTTTTATGCCACCGTGTGGGCTCCTCACCAACGTAGAATAAAAATAAAAACGGAATGCCGCCGTCTGGGCTCCTGACCAACGGCATTATGGGCGAAACTAAACTTTATGTAGACGTCTGATCTCCTCACCAACGGCGAATAAAAATGAAAACAGGAATGCCGCTGTCTGGACTCCTGACCAACGGCGAATTGAAACGAAATTTATA
>JBIIPY010000106.1:0-8892 GCA_044342365.1 Ferruginibacter sp.
ACCTCCTGCCGTAACAAACTCTTCTTTAAAAGTTGTTTTTCCTTGCACGGTTAATTCCTGTACACACAATATTTTAATGAGTTTGTTTTGTTCTTTGGCAGGTAAATCGGCCCATCTGCTATCCGGATCAATGATACATTGTTCTAAAAAATATTCCCACAAACGTGCTGGTATGGCAAATGGATTTCTGTTCACTATTTTCTGCGAAGCAATATTGAAGCGTATTTCCTGTATTTTATCTCGCAGACTGTTTTCGTTGTAAGCAGGTAACCAGTTTACTACAATTTGATAGTGGTAATTTTTTTCAGCGAGGTCTCTGGCAGCCCATGCCGACAATTTTAATACCGCAGGCCCACTCAATCCCCAGTGGGTGATGAGCATTGGGCCCTGCTGTTGCAATTTGGTGCCAATTATTTTTACCTGCACATCTTCTACAGATATTCCCATCAAGGCAGTAATGGAATTATTGGGAATATTGAAAGTGAACAAGGACGGCACCGGATCAATAATGTGATGCCCCATTTGGGTTAACCATTCAAACTGGCTGCTTTTTGGAAAACCGCCACAAGCAATACACACAGAATCTGTTGTGATGGATTGTCCGTTGGCCAGGACCAACGAAAATTGATGGTTGGCCAATAGTTGTATTTTTTTAACATCTGCATTCATCTGAATGCGCACACCCGTTTTATCAGCCTCCTTCAATAAACAGTCGATGATGGATTGCGAAGTATTGCTCTGAGGAAACATGCGACCATCCGCTTCAGTTTTTAGTAATACGCCCCTTTCCTGAAACCATTGAATGGTGTCAGTGGTGAAAAATTGATGAAAGGCTTTTTTGAGAAAGGCTGAGCCACGCGGATATTTTTTCAACATATCTGCCATGCTGAAACATGCGTGGGTAACATTGCACCTGCCACCTCCACTGATTTTTACCTTGCTAAGGAGTTTGGAAGATTTTTCTAACAGCAATACATTTATAGAAGGATCTTTTGCAGCAGCATTTACCGCACAAAAGAAGCCGGCTGCTCCTCCACCAATTACAACGAGCGTTTTAGGTGCAGCCATGGTTTTTAATGATTATTTTATGAATGATTGTAGCGTTGCTGCGCGCTATCAAAATAAAAAAATTATCTGTTGTCACTTTGCACTGTAACTCCAGCTAAGATTTTTATTGGCTATTTCTGCTTCTTCAATTTTTTCGAAAGAAGACAAAATATCAGGTGCGCCTGAAGTGATGTGTACATCGTGTTCAAAATGGGCAGAAGGCTTGGCGTCTTTTGTCCTGATCGTCCAGCCATCATCATCCTGAAATACTTCTTTCACACCCATGTTAATCATGGGCTCAATGGCCAACACCATCCCTGTTTTCAGTTTTGCTAAAGTGCCCCTTTTACCATAATTGGGCACCTGTGGTTCTTCGTGCATGTTTCTTCCCAAACCATGACCCACCAAATCTCTCACCACACCATAACCATGTTTTCTTTCTGTATGATCTTGAATGGCAAAAGCAATATCGCCAACCCTATTTCCTTGGCGGGCTTTTTCAATTCCTTTGTACAACGACTCTTTTGTAACCCTCAATAATTGTTTCACTTCTTCAGATACTTCGCCTAACGCGTACGTGTAGGCGCTGTCGCCATGAAACCCATTTTTGTATACACCAATATCCAATGAAATAACATCCCCTTCTTTCAATGGTTCTTTGGTGGGAAACCCGTGTACCACTGCATCATTGATAGAAATGCAGGTAGCAAAAGGATAGGTACCTCCATAATTTTTAAAGGAAGGCGTGCCGCCATTGTCGCGTATAAATATTTCTATAAGGTCATTTAACTCAAGCGAAGTAACGCCTGGTTTTAATATTTTCACTGCCTCCGCATGCGCTTCGCCTACCAATAAACAGCTGTGGCGCATAATTTCAATCTCTTCTTTTGTTTTATAAATGATCATATTGCTAAATTAAAACAAACCCCAACGATTGTGTCGTTAGGGTTGTAATATTTTGATTGAGTTTTGTATCTATTAAATTCCTGAAGACGTTACTTGTTGTTGCCTGCCCTGGATTCTTCCAGAACTCATTAAACCGTCGTACTGGCGCATCAACAATTGAGTTTCAATTTGTTGCAATGTGTCTAAAATTACACCTACCATAATCAACAGAGATGTTCCGCCAAAGAAGGTGGCAAAGTTAGGCTGCATACCAAAAACCAATTGGAAAACACCCGGCAAGATACCTACCAAGGCCAATAAAATAGCACCTGGCAATGTAATTCTATCCATGATGGTGCCGATGTAATCTGCAGTGGGTTGACCTGGCTTTACACCTGGAATGAAACCATTGTTGCGTTTTAATTCGTCGGCCATTTGCTTAGGATTGAATATCAAAGCGGTGTATAAGAACGTGAATGCTATTACGCATACCGAGTACACGATCATGTAAACGATGCTGGTATGATCTGTAAAATACCTTGCCCAACCTTCGCCTGTAAAACCAGTAAAGATGGTAGGCAGAAACAAAATTGCTTGCGCAAAGATGATCGGCATTACACCTGCTGCATTTACTTTGAGTGGCAAGAAATTACGAGCTCCGCCAAACTGGCGATTACCTACAATTTGTTTGGCATATTCTACAGGTACTTTTCTAGTTCCCTGCACCAACATGATTAAACCCATAATGATTGCGATCAAGAAAACAATTTCCACCAACATAATCAACAAACCACCTGCGCCGTTTCCAGCCAAACGGCTAGACCATTCTTCCATAAATGATTGTGGAAGACGTGCAAGGATACCAATCATAATGATGATCGAAGTACCGTTACCCAGACCTTTGTCAGTGATTTTTTCACCAAGCCACATAACAAACAATGTGCCCACGGTGAGGATAACAACAGTTGATATCCAGAAAAATTTGCCATAAGCTGGAATGAGTGCTTCTTGTATGCCTGGGCTATTCAAATATCCAATATAGGCTGCAGCTTGGAAAGCGGTTACTATTACAGTGAGGTAACGCGTCCATTGATTGATTTTTTTTCTTCCGCTTTCGCCTTCTTTTTGAATTTTCTGTACCTGTGGAACAAGGATCGTCATTAATTGCATGAAGATAGAAGCAGAGATGTAGGGCATGATACCCAGTGCGAAAATAGATGCTTTAGAAAAGGCTCCTCCAACAAAGGCGTTGAGCAAACCAAGCATCCCACCTTCTGTATTGGCCTGTAGATTGTCTAATTTATTAGGATCAATGCCTGGCAATACGATGAAAGAACCAAGGCGATAAATGAAAAGCAAAATAAGAGTGAAAATGATTTTATTTCTCAATTCCTCAATGCTCCAGATATTTTTAAGTGTTGTTATAAACTTCTTCACAGAATTTAGTCAGTTTAAATAGTTAGTCGCTCTAAAAGTAAAAAGACGCATAAAAACTTTTTATGCGTCGGCAAATATCGGGAAATTATTTAACTATTTCTACGGTACCTCCGGCAGTTTCGATGGCAGCCTTCGCTTTATCGCTGATGGCATTTACTTTAAAACTGAATTTTCCTTTGATTTCTCCATTACCCAATACTTTAACCAGGTCGTTCTGTCCTATCAAACCATTGATGTAAAGGTTTTGAAGACTGAATTCTGTAATACCATATTTTTCTGCGTAATGATCTACTTTTCCAATGTTGATTACTTTGTATTCTACACGGTTGATGTTGGTAAAACCACGTTTTGGAATACGACGTTGAATTGGCATCTGCCCACCTTCAAAACCTTTTTTGCTCTTATAACCTGCACGGCTCTGGCCACCTTTGTTACCTTTTGTAGAAGTACCACCTTTACCACTTGCTTCACCACGGCCAATTCTTTTTTCTTTGTGCGTTGCGCCTTTTGCAGGCTTGAGTGTATGTAATTTCATCTTTTATTTGATTTTTAACTTACGGGGAATCACCCCTCGCTTTAATGTTATTGTTTGTTGTTGAGTGCAATTGAATGATTCAATATATTTCAATTGAATGAGAACATGCTGCTCAATTAAGATGCAAGTTCTTCAACTTTCACCAAGTGGCTCACTTTATTTACCATACCCAGGATCTGCGGAGTAGCTTCTACTTCTACAGTAGCATTCATTTTTTTCAACCCTAGAGCGATCATCGTTCTTTTCTGGCGTTCAGATCTGTCGATTACACTTTTAACCTGGGTTACTTTAATTTTATTTGCCATCTTATTCAATTTTAATGTACCGCATTAAGTTGTATGAACTTAATAAGAGTACTTAGATTATCCGTTAAATACTTTCTTCAAAGAAATGTTACGCGTTTTAGCAACTGCAATTGGTTCACGCAAAGTAGACAAAGCTTTAATAGTTGCTTTTACCACGTTGTGTGGGTTGGCAGATCCAAGGTTCTTAGCCAAAACGTCTGTGATACCAGCACTTTCCAATACAGCACGCATGCTACCACCAGCAATTACACCAGTACCATGAGCAGCTGGCTTGATCAATACTTTAGCTGCACCTTCCTTGCTCAATTGTTCGTGAGGAATGGTACCATGCATTACTGGAACTTTAATCAAGTTCTTTTTTGCATCTTCAATTCCTTTGGTAATAGCTTCCTGCACTTCTTTTGCTTTACCTAAACCATGACCCACCACACCAGCTTCGTTACCTACCACTACAAGCGCAGAAAAACTGAATGCACGCCCGCCTTTGGTTGTTTTCACAACACGATTGATGGCAACAACCTTTTCTTTTAATTCTAGGTCGCCGACTTTCACTTTATTTGTTATTAAGTTTGACATTTATATCGTTTTACGATTTTTTGATTGTTGGTTTATTTTAGAAGGCAACGTTGGTTACCAACTGAAATCTTAGAACTCTAATCCACCTTCTCTTGCGCCATCAGCAACTGCTTTCACACGACCATGATAGATGTAACCACTACGATCGAATACTACACTTTTGATACCCAATTCAGTAGCTTTTTTAGCCAATGACTCACCTACCATTTTGCTTTTTTCGATCTTAGGAGCTTTTTGTGCGTTGATGTCTTTTTGCTTAGAAGACGCTGCAGCGATGGTTACACCATTGCTATCATCAATCAACTGAGCATAGATGTCGGTATTGCTTCTAAAAACACTCAAACGTGGTTTTGATGGAGTACCACTTACTTTTTTGCGGATACGATACCTGATCTTTTGTCGTGCACTTGATTTATTGTTACTCATTGTATTTTATTTTACAATCTCCGATACTGCCGGAAATCTATTTTAACATTGAAGGATAAAATGAATGTACATCCATTTATCCGGAAGATTATTTACCTGCAGACTTACCTGCTTTTCTTCTCAGTACTTCGCCTACAAACTTCACACCCTTTCCTTTGTACGGTTCAGGCTTACGTAAGCTGCGTATTTTAGCACACACCTGACCCAGCAATTGCTTGTCGATGCTTTCAAGTGTAATGGTTGGGTTCTTACCTTTTTCCTGCGCAGTGGTGATCTTCAACTCGGCTGGAATTTCCAAAACGATGTTGTGAGAATAACCCAATGAAAGGTCTAATAAATTCCCCTGGTTAGAGGCTTTGTAACCTACACCCACCAATTCCAAATCCTTTCTAAAACCTTCCGTTACACCTTTCACCATATTGCTTACCAGTGAACGATACAGACCATGCATAGCACGGTGACGGATCTGGTCTGTTGGACGAACGAACTCAACTGCATTGTCTTTGATTTCGATTAAGATATCTCTGTCGATGTTTTGTTTCAATTCACCTTTAGGACCTTTTACAACCACTTGGTTATCCTTTGTGAGGGTAATATTTACACCTGCTGGGATCTCCACTGGTTTTTTACCTATACGACTCATGTTAATGATTTTTATTTATTTAAAATTCTGCAGACCGGTCAGCTTAGTATAGCTTCAGCTTAATGTATCTACAGTTTACATTCATGCTTATTTTTTGCTTAGAATATGTTGCAAAGAACCTCGCCACCTACATTTTGAGCGTTGGCTTCTTTGTCAGTCATTACACCTTTAGAGGTAGAAATGATGGCAACACCCAAACCGTTTTTAACACGTTTGAAGTCTCCTGGTTTTGCGTATGTACGCAAGCCTGGACGGCTCACTCTCTCTAAACTCTGAATAACAGGCAACTTGGTAGATGGATCGTATTTTAATGCGATCTTGATCAAACCTTGTTTGCTATCATCTTCAAATTTGTATTTTAGGATATATCCTTTATCGTACAAAATTTCTGTAATGCGCTTTTTCAGATTGCTGGCAGGTATCTCAACGATACGGTGATTGGCCATCTGGGCGTTACGAATTCGTGTTAAATAATCTGCAATTGGATCAGTAACCATTGTTATGTGTAGTTAATTGATTTGAATAATTTGTTTACAATGCGATATCCAAGTCTTAGTACGTGGTACCAAGTCCTCAGTTCTAAATTTTACCAGCTGGCTTTGGTAACACCAGGTATTTTACCCTGTAGCGCCATGTCTCTAAACATAATACGACTCACACCGAAGTGACGCATGTAACCTTTAGGACGACCAGTTAGCTGACAACGGTTGTGTAAACGAACCGGAGAAGCGTTCTTTGGTAAAAGATCTAAACCTGCGTAGTCTCCAGCAGCTTTAAGAGCAGCTCTTTTTTCAGCATACTTCACTACCATTTTGGCCCTTTTTCTTTGCCTGGCTTCAATTGATTTTTTTGCCATAATAATTGTACTTCTAGTGTTTAATTTCTAAATAATGTATTTAGAAGATTGATTTATTTTTTCATGTTTTTGAACGGCATTCCCAGTTCTTTCAACAATTCGAACGCTTCTTCGTTGGTAGAAGCCGTTGTTACGAAAGTGATATCCAATCCAGTGATCTTGTTCACTTTATCGATGTCGATTTCCGGGAAGATGATTTGCTCAGTTACACCCAGTGTGTAGTTTCCACGGCCATCAAAGGCCTTATCGTTGATACCTTTGAAATCACGTACACGTGGTAAAGAAACTGATACCAGTCTATCTAAGAATTCAAACATTTTAACGCCACGCAATGTAACACGAGCACCAATGGGCATGTTTTTACGGAGCTTAAAGTTAGAGATATCTTTTTTAGACATGGTTGCTACTGCTTTCTGACCAGTAATGTTTGACAACTCATCCACAGCAATGTCAATCAGTTTTTTGTCGTTTACAGCACCATTCACACCACGATTCAAACAAATCTTAGTGAGTTTGGGAGCTTGCATTACGGTTTTGTAACCGAACTTCTTCATTAAAGCAGGTACAACTTCTTGTTTGTATTTGTCTGCAAGTCTTGCAGTAGTATTTGTTGTGCTCATTATTTGATTACCTCCCCTGATTTTTTAGCTACACGAACTAGTTTACCATTATCGCGAGTACGTTTGATTTTACTCGGTCCACCGGTTTTTGCATCCCACAACATTACGTTGCTGATAGCGATCGGTGCTTCTACTTTTACTATACCACCCTTGGTATTGGCCGCGGTTGGCTTGGTGTGTTTGGTTACGATGTTAACACCTTCTACCAATACACGTGCTTTTTCCAAAATAACTTCCAACACTTTGCGTGGCTTCTTCAAATCTTTGTCCTCACCGGTAATAACCACTACCTGGTCGCCTTTTTTAATGTTGAATTTGGGTTTAAATCTTGTACTCATTTTATTTATTTAGCTTTTAGCCTTTAGCATGAAGCCATCAGCTGATTAACTTGAAATGTATATGCAGGGCTAATAGGTTTAAACTATCAGCTATTGCTTACTTAAAGAACTTCAGGAGCAAGAGAAATGATCTTCATGTAACCCTTGTCTCTCAACTCACGAGCAACTGGCCCAAAAATACGTGTACCTCTTGGCTCGTCAGAATTGTTCAACAATACAACTGCGTTATCGTCAAAACGGATGTAAGAACCATCTTTACGACGCAGTTTGTTTACTGTACGTACAATAACAGCTTTGCTTACTGTACCTTTTTTGATACCACCGGCAGGCATGGCATCTTTAACGGTAACAACAATTTTATCACCGATTCTTGCGTAATCCTGTCCGCTATTGCCCAGAACACGAATGCACAATACTTCTTTTGCACCGCTGTTGTCCGCAACATTTAATCTGCTTTCTTGCTGAATCATTTTTTTTATTTTTTTGTACTTAGTACTTAGATATTAGTACTAAGATTAGTCCATTTATATTAAAAACACTTCCCAAGTCTAAGTACTCAATACTAAGTACTTAGTACTAGTATTATTTCACTTTCTCTACCACTTCTACCAATCTCCAACGCTTTGTTTTGCTCATTGGGCGACTTTCCATGATCTTCACAGTATCACCAATGCTGCACTCATTCTTTTCATCATGAGCATGAAAGCTGGTGGTTTTCTTCAGGAACTTACCGTACAGTGGATGCTTGATCTTTCTTTCCACTTTTACAGTGATGGTTTTGTCCATTTTATTACTGGATACAATCCCAACTCTTGTTTTCCTTAAATTTCTTACAACACTTGTTGTAGTTTCTGTTGCTGCCATCGTATTTTAATTTATTGGATTAAGCTCCAATTTGATTTTTTTTCAATTGAGTTTTTAAACGAGCGATATCTCTTCTCAAAGAGCGGATGCTCTGAGGGTTCTCCAAAGGAGAAATAGCGTGAGCGAAAGTCAGTTTTTTCAAACGTGTTTCGTCCTCTTTAATTTTCGATACTAGGTCTGCCTCACTTAAACCTTGAACGCTTTTTATGAAATCTACTTTTTTAGACATGTTCTTTTTATTTGATCGTTCTGAATGAACTTTTTTGATAATTGCTTATCGCCTTTGGTTATTGTTTAGGTTGATGAAAACCTCCCTTTTATTTAGGCTTTGTAATCTCTGCTGATGATGAACTTGGTGAG